>CAYJEC010000494.1:0-3103 GCA_964369025.1 uncultured Ideonella sp.
ACGCGCAAGGGCGCACGGCACCCGGCAAGAAGGTAACGAATGTGCGCGGCGGAGCCATCCTGCATGGCGGCGCTGCCTTCATTGACATCATCAGCCCCTGCGTGACCTTCAACAACCACGTCGGCAGCACCCGCAGCTATGACTATGTGCGGGAGCACAACGAGGCGGTCAGCCGCATCGATTTCATCGACCTGGCACCCGAGCAGATCGCGGAACCCGTTCCCGGCGAGGTGATCGAGGTGCCACAGCCCGATGGGGCCATGCTGCGGCTGCGCAAGCTGCACACGGACTACGACCCCACCGACCGGGTCGGCGCAATGAACCATGTTCTGGCGCACCAGGCCCAGGGCGAGATCGTCACCGGCCTGCTGTTCGTCGAGGCGGCGGCTCAAGACCTGCACCACGCGCTGGGCACCACGGCCCGGCCGCTGAACTCGCTGGGCGAGGCCGAGCTCTGCCCGGGCGCTGCCACCCTGGCCAAGCTCAACCTGGGTTTGCGCTGAGCCGTGCCACCTCGGCGGCCAGCCGGTCCAGGTTCTGCTCGTTGGCCGGCGTGACGAAGGCGGCAATGCGCGCGCGCTCCTCCGCCGTGTCGAACACCTGACGCCAACCGACCAGGGTCTGGTGGCCCCGGCTTTCGAGGCGGATGGTCATCGCGAAATGGTGCCCGGACAAGTGCTCGATGACCACGCGCTCAGGCTCCACCACCTCGGTGAAGCGGCTCTCGTTGGGGTGGTCGGTGCCGTCCGGCCCATGCATCACGAAGCGCCAGTTGCCACCCGGCTGCAGGTCGAATTCGTGGAAGGTGTTCGAAAACCCCGCGGGCCCCCACCAGCGGGCCAGGCGTGCCGGGTCACGGTGCGCGTCGAAGACCTGCTCGCGCGGCGCATCGATCAGGCGTGCGTGCACAAAGCTGCGGTCGGCCAGGTCCTTGGCAGCCTTGGCCGCCTGACCCGCGGGCCCGGGGAGCGCCAGCGCCGCGGTCTGGCCACGGAACCGGAAGGTCACCGTGCGGTTCGTGAAGTGCTGCTTCTCGTGCACCGATTCGATCTGGTCCCAAGGCACCAGGAAGGCCGGGCTGCGAAACCTGAACGGGAACATCAAGGAGACATGGATGCCTTGGTCACCGATCACCACCTTCAGGCAGTTCCGGTACCGGATGGGCCAGCTCGGCGAACCCAGGGTTCCGGTGGTGAACCGGAGCGCGGTGCCTTCCGGCAGCGCGCTGCCTGCGGGGAAGCGCAGCGCCAACCCGGCCCAGCCCGCGGCACGGGCCAGGAAGGCCGCACCGCCGAACCACAGCAGCGCCAAGGCCGCCAGCAGCCCGATCGGATGAGCGAGGATTTCCTGGATTGTGTTCGCCATGGGGTGTCATTGTGTGGGCTGGGTTGTGCGGCGTGACGCCGCAGCGGCAAACAGCAGCAAGCCCAACAGGCCTGCAGCCGCTTCGCCCAGCAACATTTGGTTCGCGCCTCCGCGCTCACTGAGCCAGCCGTTGAACCAGGTCATGTAGGCAATGGGCATGTTGGACAGCGAGGCCAGCAGGTTGTACCGGGTGGCGGCCGCATGGCGGCCGATGGCCTCCAGCACCACCGCCGAATAGCCGGCGTAAAGCAGGCCCACGATGAAGGCATACAGGCTGGTCCAGAACACGAAGGCCGCGGTGGTGTGCGGCGTCAGCGCCATGCCCGCCGCGCAACCGGCCAGCAGCAAGCCGAAGCCGCAGTAGGCCAGCCGCCGGTCGACCCGGTCACAGACCCAGCCACCGGCCAGGCAACCTGCCGCAGCGACCACGCCGCCGAGCGCCCCATTGACAAGGGCGACCGTGTCAGCCCCGGCCTGCCAATCACCAGCGACCACCGACCACAGGTTCTGCGCCGCACCGCTGCCGATGGGCAAGAAGCAGATCAGCACGGCCAGCGCGCCGACCCGCGAGCGAACCAGAGTCCACAGGCCAGCCCCCAGGGCCCGGGCATTGGCCACCACGCCGGGGAGCCGCCCAGTTGGGGGCGGCTCGCGCACCAGCAGCAGGCCCGCGCTGCAGGCCAACCCCAACACCGCCAGCAGGGCTGCGGCGGCGCCGGTCGACCACTGCTGGCTCTGCATCAACCAAAGACACAGGCCACCGCCCAACCCCATGCCGCCGAGGTTGCCGGCCTGGAACCAGCCGGCGGCGCGGCCCTTCAGGTTGTCCGGGGTGGCGGCTGCCATCAGGCTTTCCACCGACATGGCCAGGAAGGTGATCGCGGTGTTGGACAGCAGCACCAGCGTGGTCAGCCATCCCATGGCCACCAGGCCGTTCACCGGCGAGGCCGCCAGGCCGGTGCCCCACAGGCTGGCCGCGCAGACCACGGCGGCCAACAGGTACCAGCGCCGCCGGGTCAACGTGCTGTCCACCAGCGGAGCCCACAGCACCTTCCAGGTGTGCGGCAGGTATGACAGTGCAACCAGCGCGGCGATCGCGCTGTCGTCGACCCCGCCCTGCTTGAGCTGGTAGGTCAGCGCCACGGTCAGGAACCCCGAGGTGCCACCGAAGGGCAGGATCAACAACAGGTAGACGGCCGGGTGAGCGCTGCGCTCTGCAGGGGCGGCATCGGACATCACCGCATCATGCCCGACCGCAGGGGCATTCCGGGCCGTCTACCATCGATCCCGGCCATGGTTGGCCGGCATGAGGTGCGCATGAACCGTTGGATGGTCGGGTTCCTTGGCTGGGCGGTGTCAGCCGCGATCCCGCTGCTGGCCGGCGCGGCCGAACCCGAGCCCTACGCCGGCCCGTTGTTTGACGCGCACCTGCACTACAACGTCGAGGCGGCCCAGGGCCCGCACCCGCTGGACGATGTGCTGGGCCGCATGCAGCGCAGCGGTGTGCGAGCCATCGTGGCCAACAGCCGCCCGAACGATGGCAGCAAGGCGCTCGCCGCCGCCGGCGAGGCCACCCGGAAGGCGGGTGTCACGGTGGTGCCCTTCGTGCGCCTTTACCGCAACCGCGAGGACTACAGCAACTGGTCCCGTGACCCGAGCATCGAGGCCATGGTGCGCACCGAGCTGGCTGCTGGCACCGCCGCCGGGCCCTACCGCGGCCTGGGCGAGTTTCACCTCT
>CAYJEC010000495.1:0-3101 GCA_964369025.1 uncultured Ideonella sp.
CTTGAAGTACAGCATGGTGCCACCCACCAGCAGAGGCAGACGCCCGCGTGCGCGGATCTCGCCGATCAGGCGCTGCGCGTCCGCGGCGAAAGCAGCGGCCGAGTAGGCATCGCGCGGATCCATCAGGTCGATCAGATGGTGGGGCACGGCGGCCCGCTCGGCCGCAGTGGGCTTGGCGGTGCCGATGTCCATGCCACGGTAGACCAGGGCCGAATCGACACTGACGATCTCCAGCGGGACCCGCTCCGCGAGCTGCAGCGCGATGCCGGTCTTGCCCGACGCGGTGGGCCCAGCCAGGCCGATCCACTCCAGGTTCATGCAGTTCTCGGCGCGAACTGTTCACCGTGTCGCTGGACCAGCGTCCAGGCGATGGTGGCGGTGACGATGGCCCAGAACCCCAGGCCCAGACCCAATGGCCGCAGCGTGCCATCCAGCGCGACGCCCAGCCACAGGCCAGCGCCGAAAGCGGCCAGGGCCAGAAGGAAGCCGGCCAGGGCCGACGCCACGCCGGCCGATTGCGGGAAGGCGCCTACCGCGCCCGCCTGCCCGCAGGGCTGGTGGATGCCGTGGCCAAAGCTGTAGAGCCAGTGCGCCCCCAGCACGCCCGCGATCTCGTGGTGGTCTGTGAGCCCCAGCGCCGCCATGCCCAAGCCGCCGGCCAGCGTGAACAGGGCGCCCTGGCGAACGGCGCCCGCCAGTCCCCGCCGCGCCAGCAACCGGCGGCAGTGGAACGTGCCCAGCAGGTACGACAGCGACGCCGATGCCATGGCCAGCCCGTAGCCCCAGGGCGACAGGCCCAGCACCCCAATGTAGACAAATGAGGAGCCGGCCAGAAGCATGAACAGCCCACCATAGGTGGCGCTCACCAGGCTCGCCCACGCGCGAAAGCCGGGGTGTCGCAGCACGGCCAGGCAGTTGCGTGCGAGCGGCCCCGGCGCCAGGGCCCGGGGGTCGCGCCGGCGTGCCGTCTCGGGCACTCGCCACGCCACGATGATGGCCGACAAGCCGCCGATCATCGCCACCGCCGACAAGGGCGCGCGCCAGCCCAGCCAGCCGGTGAGTGCTCCACCGAGGATGGGCGACAGCAGCGCGATGACCCCCAGGCCAGACAGGGCCCAGGCCATCACGTGCGCGCCCTCCTGCGGCTCGTAGAGGTCACGCACCATGGCCCGCGCGCAGACCACCGAGGCGGCCAGGCCCACGCCCTGCAGCGCCCGGAAGGCGATCAGCATGCCGATGGTCGACGACATCGCGGCACCGGTGCTGGCCAAGGCGTGCAGGGCGAGGCCGCCCAGCAGCACTGGACGGCGGCCGAAGCGATCCGACAGCGGGCCGAGGAGCAGTTGGCCGAAGCCGAAGGCCAGCAGCACCAGCGACATGGTCAGCTGCGCTGCGGACATCGGTGCGGCCAACTCGCGCGCCAGCAGCGGCAGGGCCGGCAGGTACAGGTCGGTGGTGACCGGTTGCAGGCCCAGCAGCAGCGCCATCACCACCGCCGCGAGCGCGTGGCTCATGGGCGGGCGCGCGCGTGGAGTGTCTGGGGGGCGGGCCGTCATCGGCCGAGCCTAACAGGGCTCAGCCGAGCGCCCCGGCTCAATCCTCCAGCTCGGCCTTGGCCATCTCCACGTCCAGCCGCTCCATCGCGTCCAGCGGGGTGCAGGCGGCGGCGTCTGCGTAGAGCTTCTCGGCTTCGGCCATGCGCTTGTCGCCCTCCAGCATGACCAGGCCGTTGGCGTACTCGACCATCGCGATGGCGCTGGTCGGGTTCAGCTTCAGGGCTTCCTTGTAGAGCTTGAGGCCGGTGGCGGCATCGGCGCCCTGGGTCTTGCCCAGCAGCTTGCCGACCTTGTCGATCACCTCGGCGTGGAAGGCGCCCAGCGCGATATGCGCGTCGGCGTGCTTGGGTTGCAGCCGGATGGCGGTTTCCAGCGCATTCTTGACCTTGCTGCCCAGCCCCTGGGCCAGCGCCTTCGCGACGCTGATGCCCTGGCTGTAGCGGCCCAGTGCGTAGGCCATGAAGTACCAGGCGTTGGGGTTCTTGGGTTCTGCTGCGGCGTGGGCCTCGGCGCGCTCCGCCACCTCGAGGAACAGCGCCAGCTTGGTCTTCTCGCTCTTCTCCAGGTAGTTGGCGTAGATGCCCTGGGCCTTGTGCGCCACCACCAGGCCGGCGCCGCCGGCCTTCAACCCCGCTTCGGCTGCCTTCTGGAACTGGCCCGCGTGGAACAGGGCCCAGGCGGCCAGCACCGCTTCGTCCTTGGGCCAGGGCTCAGCGTCGCCGGCGTGCAACCGGGCCCAGTGCTTCTTCAGCGCCGCAGCGTCGTAGGTGTAGTCGTCGGCGTCGTACGGGAAGGCTGTCCACTTGGCCATGTTTGTCTCCTGTTTTGGTGGTGTTGGTGATCGTTGTTCAGGCGGCCCGATAGGGGCCGGCCAGGGTATGCAGGTGTTCTCGTGCCTCGGGCTCCAGGTAGGGGCCGAGCATCGACAGCACATGCCAGGCGCCGCGGGCCAGCGTGGCTGCGGCGTTCTCGGGCTCGAGCGCCTTGCGCGGCTCGCGCACGTACTCGTAACTGAGCCAGTAGGTGAGCACCACGACCATCGCGGTGGCCACGGCGGCGGAATCGGCGCGGGCCAGGCGCATCGCGCTGCCACGGGTCAGCCCGGACAGCACCGCTTCGACGGCGCGGGTCTTGTTCTTCAGCACGAACTGGAAGTGGGTCTCGAGGCGGCGGTTCTTGCTCAGCAGGTCATTCAGGTCGCGATACAGGAAGCGGTGGCCCCAGATCAGCTCGAACATCATGTGGAAGAACAGCCACGCGTCCTCCACGTTGCGCACGCCGTCAGCGGCGTTGAGCAGCTCGTTGAGGGCCTTCTCGTAGCGGTCGAAGAGCGAGTTGATCAGCTCGTCTTTGGCCGGGTAGTGGTAATACAGGTTGCCCGGGCTGATGCCCAGTTCGGCCGAGATCAGCGTGGTCGAGACATTGGGCTCGCCAAAGCGGTTGAACAGCTCCAGCGTGACCTCAAGAATACGTTCTGCGGTGCGGCGGGGGGCTTTCTTGACCATGGTGGTGTGGGTCTCAGTGGGCGGCGCGGCGTGCGGCGGT
>CAYJEC010000496.1:0-3087 GCA_964369025.1 uncultured Ideonella sp.
ACGCCGGACGACGTGGGGCCTACGGCCAGATCGACTTTGTCGTCGCAATAGGCGGCAGCCAGCAGGCTCTTGCCCTGGTCCGGCTTGCCTTGATCATCCTTCTCGATGACGACCAGCTTCTTGCCCGCGACCATCATCGTGCCGCCGGTCGCATAGTCCAGCCCCATCTGGAACCCCAGCGCCGTCTGCTTGCCATAGGCCTCGAGCGGACCGGTCTTGCTGTAGACGTGGGCGATGCGGATCTCGCCGCCCGCGGCGAGCGCCGGTGCGGTGGCCAGCCAGCCGGCACCGGCGGTCAATGCGGCGATGGCGAGGAAGAGGGGGCGTCGTGGAAGGTGGTGGCGCTGCATGGGTGCGTGTCTCCTGGGGCTCATGGCCCGTTGTGACCGGGAATGAGCTCTGGAAACGCAATGGCTGTGCCGACACGCGGGGCGTTGGGGAAACTACGGGGTTTCTCCGCAACGCCAGCGCTTTTCGCCCATCTGTGAGCAGTGTGGACCGTCAGAAGGCAAAGGCACGGCCGACAGTCCGCCTGATTTCCAGACAGCTTCGCCAGGATATGACTGAATTTCAGGCAACCGCTGGAGCTAGGGCGTCATCGAGGCCGGATGCATCGATCGCCCATGCCAATAGGGCGAAGTCGGGCTGCCCGTTGGTTGCCGCGAGCGGCCCGAACATCCGGCGGACGACGTGGCCTGGGCAGATTGCAGTCGCATTAGCCACGCTCCCAGTGAACGGCATCGACCCGAGACTTCTGTTCAAGTCCCCCCATGCGGCGTCCGCTCTGCAGCGGATGCAGCCGGTCATCCCCGCAGCCGCGACGAAGGTGGCAGCCAAGCAGCGGTCAGCGGCACTTTGACGGGCACACAGCGTCGTGGCCCCTAGACTGCCGCCTATGGCCATACCTGTTCCGCACCCATTGGCAGCAGCGACCGCTTTCGCCGAAGCCCACGAGACGCCCTGGACGCGCGATCCGCTGCGCGAGCCCCAGCGGTTCGGCGTGCACCATGACGACCCTCCGCCCTGGAACCGCCTGCGCGGCCCCGTGCACGAGCGCGGACCCTGCAGCGGCGTGGTGTGGCAGCACGGCATCGAGATCGTCAGCTGGGGCCAGCCTTGCCGATCCGACCAGACGTTCAGCGTGGCCAAGACCTGCCTGGCCCTGCTGGCCGGCGTGGCGCAGGCGCGCGGGCTGCTGCCCGACGTGGACCGGCCGGTGGCCGCACAGCTGCCCGGCATCGGCTTCGACACGCCGCACAACGCGCCCATCACCTGGCGCCATCTGCTGGAACAGACCAGCGAGTGGGAGGGCAGCTGCTTCGGCTTGCCTGACCAGGTGGACCGTTGGCGGAAGGTCGCGCACGACCCGCGCCCCGCCGGCGGCCCCAAGGGCGGCAGCCGCCCTTTGCAGGCGCCGGGCAGCTACTGGGAGTACAACGACGTGCGCATCAACCAGCTCTCGCTGGCATTGCTGCACCTGTTCCGCGAACCGCTGCAGCAGGTGATGCAGGACGCACTGCTGCAGCCACTGGGTGCCCAGGACGCCTTCCGCTGGGAAGGCTATGGCGACGCCTGGATCCTGCTGGACGGTGAACGTCTGCCCTCAGTTCCCGGCGGCACTCACTGGGGCGGCGGCGTGACAGTGAGCGCCCGCGACCTGGCCCGGTTGGGCCAGTTGATGCTGGATGGCGGCACGCATCAGGGCCGAGCGCTGCTGCCTGCGGATTGGGTGCGCCGCATGGGCCAGCCTGTCGCGATCGCGCCGTTCTACGGCTGGCTGGTGTGGCTGAACCCCGAGGGTCGGCTGTTCGAGGGCGCCTCGGCAGGCGCAATGTTCATGCAGGGTGCCGGCGGCCACATGGTCTGGATGGAACCCGAGTTACAGGCGGTGGTGGTGACACGCTGGCTGGACCCTGCGCACAAGGCCCGCTTCATCACCATGACGGCCCGCGCACTGCACGGCATCTGAGCCTATGCGGCCCTGGCGCAGGGGCGAGCGGCAGTTCCTGCTGCCAGCGAATAGGTGCTGCCGACCCTGAGGCGACGATCGACTGACGCGGCCTGAACGACCGAATAGTTCGGATCGGAGACATCACCGCCGGGCCAGGGGCGACGCTCATGGCCTATGTCGGCTGCAATCGATCGACGTGTTGCCGGATCACTGCGGCAATCTCCGCTGGATGGCTGCTGGGAAGAAAGTGACTCCCGCCCTCGATGGTGACGAATTGAGCCCCGGGAATCGAATCGTGTAGAAGCTCGGCGATCCTCTGCATGGCTGGGTGGCCGTTTCCTCCGCGAACCACCGTCGTCGGAATGGTGATCGACCGCAGCGTCTCCTTGCTGGGTTCGAACGGCGTCCCGGACGACCAGTCGCGGATGTTGACCGCCGTGGTCGCCATGACGTAGGTTCGAACCTTCGCAGGCATCGAATCGAAGGTGCCCAGGCCACTATAGAAGTCGATGACGTGGCGAGCCGCCTCGGCATCGCCTTGTGCGAAGTCGGCAAAGTACGATCGCGTCATCGACTCAAACATCGCGTAGTGCTCCAGGTCGCCCTCCGCACGCACGAGGCCCAAGGGGTTCGCCTCGACAAGCAGCAAGCTCTGGGGCCTGCGCTGGCCTGTCAGGGCATACACGATGGCGGAAAGTCCACCGTACGAATGTCCCACAACATGGGGGGACGAGCCGATCCGGTCGATGATTCGATCAATGAGGTGGACCTGCTGCGCCATGTCGGCGTTGCCGTTCGGCCGTGTGTCGGGCGTCGATCCGTAGCCCAGCAGGCTGGTCGTGATCGTGCGGTAGCGGTCACCCAGATTCCCTAGAACGGCCTTCCAGCCCGTGCCCGTTCCGAAACTCCCAGGAAGAAACAGGATGGCGGGCCCAACACCAGTCTCGGCATAGTCAAACGCAAGGGCTTGATCGCTCACGACAACCTCTTGATGGAGCGCACTTCGTGCCGCGCTGCGCAGCCAAAACGGCGCCAGGGCGTATTGCTCGGAGTGCGCGCGGTGCCCCCGACCCATGCGCCTGAGGGCCACCATCACTGTATCGCGCCGCTTGGATGATCTGTCGAGTCGGCGCATG
>CAYJEC010000497.1:0-3087 GCA_964369025.1 uncultured Ideonella sp.
AGGCTGGCGAGCACGCCACCTGCCAGCATCACCGCGAAGGTGATCGCCGTTTCCGGCGCCAGGAAGGCCAATGTGCGTGGAAAGCCCGGGGCAATCAGGTCGCGCAAGGCGTAGGCCAGCGCGAAGCTGGCCAGTGTCAGCAGCATCGACTGCGTCATGATCAACCGTACGATCAGGCCGTTGGGCGCGCCGATCAGCTTCAGCGTCGCGATCGACTTGATCTTCTCGATGGTGAGCACGTAGACGATGAGCGCGATGATGACGATGGACACCAGGATCAGCAGGCTGCGGAACAAGCCCAGCACCGCCGACATACGGCTCAGCTTGCCTTCAAGCATCAGCGCACGTTCCTCGGTGGTGGTGTAGACGTTGAGGTAGAGCCAGTCGCGGATCTGACGGGCCACGGCCCCGCCATCCGCACCCGGCGCCAGTGTCACCAGAACCGCGTTGACAGTGCTGGCGCCACCGGCCAGCAGCGGCAGCATCCGTGCCGACTGCTCGGCGCCGTAGCCAGCCCGCCCCAGCCGCTGCAGGCTTGCGGCGTTGGCCGCGGAGAGGGCCCGCGGGTCCTGCTCGAACTGCACCCGCTGCGCATCCGGCAGGGCCATGTAAAGCAATGGGTTGCCGCCGGAATCCACCGCACCGGCGGTGATGCCGACCACCTCGTACGTGTCGGAGCCCAGCGGCACGCGGTCGCGCAGCTGGAGCCCGAGTTTGCGGTCGACGACGATTTCGTAGTGCGGGGCGGTGATGGTGCGGCCCTGCACCAGCCGGCCCGGGCCACCCGCACCGCCGAAGATGTCGTAGCCGATCATGGTGAACTGCTGCTCGCGGCCGTTGATCTCACGCTGAGCCGTGTACAGCGCCAGCGGGCTGGCGCGGGCCACGCCGGGTGTGGCGGCGATGCTCTTGTGGCTGTCAAGCGGGATGCGCGAGGCCTCGTTGAACGGGCCCCCGCGGCCACGCTCCACCACCCACAGGTCGGTGGCGGTGTTGTCGATCAGCCAGACACCGTCCTGGATGTTGCCCTGGTAGATGCCGTTCATCACCAGCACGATGGCCAGCAGCATCGCGACACCGGCGATCGTCGCCAGGAACTTGCCCAGGTGGCGGCGGATGTCCTTCAGCGCGAGTTCCATGCCGGTGTCTCGAGAGCGCTGCAGTTCAAGGTGTGCTCGCGGCGGCCTGCCGCACGCGCTGCCGCACCACCACTCCGGCAGCCAGGGCCACCACGGATTCGCCGCCCGCGAGGCCGTGGCGGACCAGCACCTGCCCCCCATCGGCGCCCGCCGTCTCGACCGGCTGGAACCGCGTGCGACCGTCCTCCACCACCAGCACACCTTGGCGGCCCGTCTTGTCACGCGCCAGCGCGCCCAGCGGGACCAGAATTCCTCGGTCGTCGCCGACCTCGATGCGGACCTCTGCCTCCTGGTCGATGGCAAACCGCTGTGGCACCGCGTCGAACGCGACGTGCACTTCCAACTCACGCGTCGCGGCGTCAGACTGGCGCGCGATGCGCGCCACCTTGCCAGGCAGCACCTCCCCGCTGCGCAGCCGGATGCTGGCCGGCTGGCCCGGCTTGACCCGCGCGACCACCGATTCGTCCACCCGGACGGCGACCCAAAGCGTGGCCGGGTCCACCAGTTTCAGCAGGGGCGTGCCGGGCTGCACGGTGCTGCCCGGTTCGGCAAGCCGCTGCACCACCACCGCGCCCATCGGGGCGACCAGGCGCGCGTAAAACAGCAGGGTGTCCGCGTAGCGGGCTTCCTGCGCCAGCGTGCGGGCGTCGGCCTCGCGCGCCGCAAGGCCGGCCCTTGCCGCCGCGACCCCTGCCAGGGCCCCGTCGTGGGCCGCGTTCGACGCGTCCACCACTGCGGGTGAGACAAAGCCTTGCGCCAGCAGCTCGGCATCGCGCCGCAGCTTGGCCCGCGCCAGATCCAGGTCGGCCTGCGACTTGGCCAGCGTGGCGCGCGCGCCCTCGGTGTTGCGCAGCAAGGCCTCCTGCTGCCCGCCGACGACCCCGCGGCGTGCGGTCAGGTCGCGGTCGTCCAGCGTCACCAGCAACTGCCCTGCCTGCACCACATCGCCGACATCGACATGGACCTGGGCGATCGTCGCACTGACCCGTGCCGCCAGCGTCACCGGTACCCGCGCCTGCACGCTGCCGGGCCCGACCACCCTCGCCGCGATGCGGCCCGTGGTTGCCGTGACCACAATGACTTCGACAGTACGCCCGAAGCGCCAGGCCGCGGCACCACCACCGACAAACAGCAAAGCGGCCACCAGGGCGAACGCCATCCCGTGGCGACCGATGAAAGCGCGGGGGGACTGCATCTACTCGCGCTCCAGTTCCAGGTAGACCCGATTGGCGTTGCCGGGCTGCAACTCCGCCGCGTTCCGCAGCCGAATGTAGGAGCTGGCATCGAAGGACTTGACCGCTGAACCGATGTCCTCGCCGTTGTCCACCGAGGCTTTCATGTGGCCGCGCAGGCTGACCAGATAGTCTCGGGTGTCGGCCCGGGCCGTGGCCAGGTCGGTCACCCGCCCATGCCCCGGCACGATGCGCGCAGGCGCCAGCCGCTCGATCTCGGCGAAGGTGGCCAACCAGGGCAGTGTCCGGCTGACCGGCAACACGCCGAGCATCCGGTCGACATACACCACGTCGCCTTTGAAAACCACCCGTTGCCTCGGCAGCCAGACCAGCATGTCACCTGCCGTGTGAGCGCCCCCGCGATGCCGAAACTCGAAGGCCACGCCGCCGAGATCGAGCCGCTCGTCAGGCCGCTCGAGCCAGCGTGTGGGCAAGGTAGCCACCGTGCCGTCGACTTGTGGTCCCAGCGCCGCGCGCAAGGCTTCGAGGTGATCGTTGCCGCGGTTTCGCATGTCGGGCTCCGCGGCGGCGTGGGCAATCAGTTCGGCGCCCTGTACCTTGAAGTAGCCGTTGCCCAGCCAGCGGTGGTCCTGGCCGCCGGTGTTGACGACCCAACGCACCGGCTGCTTGGTCACCCTCTTCACCGCCTCGTGGATCTGGCGCGCACCCTGAAAGGTGGCGCCGCTGTCGATCAGCACCGCCCCGGCAGGCGTGAC
>CAYJEC010000498.1:0-3084 GCA_964369025.1 uncultured Ideonella sp.
CACCGGCGGCTACAACGTCTACCCGGCCGAGATCGAGGGCTACCTGAACGACATGCCCGGCGTGGCGGAGAGCGCGGTCATCGGCGCGCCGCACCCGGATTTCGGCGAGGGCGTGCTGGCCGTGGTGGTGCCCAAGCCGGGGGCCACCTTGGACGGTGCCGCCCTGGTGGCTGGCTTGAAGGCTCAGATCGCCGCCTTCAAGGTGCCCAAGCAAGTCTTCGTGGTGCCGGATCTGCCACGCAACACCATGGGCAAGGTTCAGAAGAACCTGCTGCGCGACCAGCACAAGGCGCACTTCGTGGCGTGACACTCGTTGACGATTGCCACCCCCTAGAACCCGGGGTGGTGGCTGGCAGAAGCCGGGCCGGGTCGCACAATCGGTGACCGGGCCCGCCCACGCGAACGACGCATTGCAGGCCCTCCACGATCCCCAGAGGAGACCTCCTGTGAAGCGTACCCCCCTTGCCGCTGCCCTGGCCGCTTGCCTGATCGGCGCCGGCACCCTGATCGCCAGCCCGGCGTTCGCCGACGACGCCGCCGAGATGGACAGCCTGCTGGCCCAGCAGCAACGCTCCGACAACTTCTACCGTGCCTACTTCCCGGATGCAGCCATCGGCCGCAAGGCGGCGGTGAGCTTCCACGCCCAGATCCTCGAATCGAACTGGAAGGCCGGCTACCTGGTGATGCAACTCGACGCGGACGACGTGACGAAGCTGAAAGCCGCCAAGTTCCGTGTCGTGAAGGACACTGCCTTCACGCAGCGCTACCAGGACATGCTGGCCAAGCTGCGCCGGGCCGGCGCACCCAACTTGTTCGGTGCCTCCGGCGCCCGCCTGGCGGCCCAGGCCGACGAAGGTGGCGAGGCGATCCCGAACTTCCCGTGCTACCAGACCGTGGAAGAAACTTTCGCGGCGGCGCAGGCCTTCACCACCACCTACTCGAAGCTGGCCACCTGGACGCCCGTCGGCGAAAGCTGGCAGAAGACCCAGGGCCTGGGCGGCTACGACATCGGCGTGCTCAAGCTGACCAATGGCACCACCACCGGGCCGGACGGCGCGGCCAAGCCCAAGCTGTTCGTCAACTCCGCCATCCATGCCCGCGAGTACGCCACGGCGCCGCTGATGCTGGCCTTCGCCACCCAGTTGCTCACCGGCTATGGCAAGGACGCAGACGCCACCTGGATCCTGGACCACCATGAGGTCCACCTGCTGCTGCAGACCAACCCGGATGGCCGCAAGAAGGCCGAGGGCGGCCTGCTGTGGCGCAAGAACACCAACCAGGCCTACTGCGGCGCGAACAGCAACGACCGCGGTGCGGACCTGAACCGCAACTTCACCTACAGCTGGAACAAGACCAACGGGCAGGGCTCCAGCGGCAACCCCTGCGCCGAGACCTACCGTGGCTCCTCGGCAGGCTCCGAGCCGGAGACCCAGACGATCGAGGGCTATGTGCGCAACCTCTGGCCGGACCGCCGCGGCCCGAACCAGAACGACGCTGCGCCCGCCGACACCAGCGGCATCCACCTGGACATCCACAGCTACAGCCAGCTCGTGCTGTGGCCCTGGGGCTTCACAGGCCAGACGGCGCCCAACGGCACCGCACTGCAGACGCTGGGCCGCAAGTTCGCTTTTTTCAACGGCTATACGCCTGAGCAGTCGATCGGCCTGTACCCCACTGACGGCACCTCAGACAGCGTGAGCTATGGCGAGCTGGGTGTGGCGGCCTACACCTTCGAGATCGGCACCTCGTTCTTCCAGAGCTGCACCAGCTTCGAAAGCACCATCAAGCCGAAGAACCTACCCGCCCTGCTGTATGCCGCCAAGGTGGTGCGCACGCCTTACCTGACACCGGCCGGCCCCGACGTGTCGGCGCTGAAGCTCAGCAACAAGGCAGCCAAGAAGGGCGTGACCGCAGGCACGCCGGTGACGCTGACGGCCACGGTGATCGACACCCAGTACAACAACACCAACGGCACCGAGCCGACGCAGAACGTCGCCGCCGCTGAGGTCTACATCGACATCCCGCCCTGGATGCCGGGGGCCACCGCGCTGCCCCTGTCGGCAGCCGACGGCGCGTTCAACGCCAAGACGGAGGGCGTGACCACCGTGCTGTCGACCACCGGCCTCGCCAAAGGCAAGCACATGGTGTTCGTGCGCGGCAAGGACGCGGCCAACAACTTCGGGCCGATCAGCGCGTCGTTCCTGAAGATCCTCTGACCGGAAAACCCACCGCCTGCATGACAATCGGCCCAACAGGAGGGCCGACATGCGGTGGGTGGCGCGATGCGGGATGGCCGGCGTCTGGGCGGTTGCAGCGGGGTCCCATGCGGCCCCCGCCGAACTCATCCAGCAAAACCTGCAGCACTGCGCCGGCGATGCTGCCTGCCTGTCTGCAGCCGAGGCGCAGGCCCTGCGCGAGGTGCCAGGCCTCGTGCGCCGGGAGGGCGCATCTCTCACCCTGCAGTTCGGCCTGCATCCGCCGGCCCGCTTTGAGGACCAACCCGGGCTGACCCACACCTACCTGGGCCGCCTGGACGGCGTGTTGCTGCACGTGGTCAGGGCTGGCTCGCCCAATGCCCTGTGGCTCGTAGGCGAGAGCGGCCAGCTACCGTTGAAGGTGGAGGCCGTGCCGGTTCCGGCTCAGGGAGGCCGGCAGTTCGTGGTCGTACAGGGCAATGCCCTGGCTCTCTACCAGCGGTCGGGGCCGCGCTGGTCGCTGCAGTTCCGCTATGACGCGCCGGCCGGGTTGGCCTGGCGCCTGAGAAGTTGGAGGCCGGACGCGGCAGCTCTGCGGCTCGACTGGATCTGTTCGGGGCAGGCCACCGGCGGCACGCTTCAATTGCGCGATGGGCCTTATGGCTGGGATCTGGTGCCCGAGCCGCCGGCGCGTTGCCCGCCCTGACCCGCCACTCAGTCTTCGTCTTCGTCGTCCGGCTGGTTGGGGCGCGGCACGGGCTGCGCCCCCCCTTGCTGCTGGTTCACGTTCTGGTTGGCCTGTTGCACGCCCTGAGGCAGCATGGGCACCGGCCGCGGTATCGCGTTCAACGAGGGCGGACGCGCGCCCGCCGGCCCAGCGATGGTCACA
>CAYJEC010000499.1:0-3081 GCA_964369025.1 uncultured Ideonella sp.
CCGGGCACCCCGAGGTGCCGCTGCGCGAGCAACTGATGTGCGCCGGCGCCGGCCTGATGAACCTGCTGAACGCGCTGCATCTGATGGGCTATGGGGCCAAGACGCTGAGCGGCGCCTCGGTCGACGACCCGGCAGTGAGTCGTGCTTTCTGTGGCGAAAGTGAGCAATTGCTGTGCTGGGTCGTCTGCGGGCGCCCGAAGCGCGCGGCACACCCACGCTACCCGGCCGCGCCGGTGGCGCCGCTGTCGGATTGGGGTGGCCCGGAGGGACACTGAACCGCCTGAGTGTTCCGTCCTGGCGCACCGGGCAGGGGTTTTCGCCGGCTGGCAGGCGCAGGCTGGGCGGTGTCTGATGCGAGCCATGCTGCCGAACCTGCCCCCACTCAGCCCGCTCGCCCTGGCGATGCTGGCCCTGTGCACCCCCGTGCGATCACAGGACATGCCTGCTGCCCAGGTAACCGTCACCGGCTCGGTGGTACAGCGCACCGCAGAGGAAGCGCCCTACGCCATCGGCGTGGTCGAGCGCGATGCGCTGCGCGAAGCCGGGCCGATGGTCAACCTGTCCGAGGTGATGTCGCGGGTGCCGGGGCTGGTGGTGAACTTGCGCAACAACTACGCGCAGGACCTGCAGATCAGCTCCCGCGGCTTCGGCGCTCGCGCCGGGTTTGGCGTGCGCGGCCTGCGCCTGTACGCCGATGGCATCCCCGCCAGCGGGCCGGACGGCCAGGGCCAGGTCTCGCACTTCGACATCGCCGGCGCGCAGCGCATCGAGGTGCTGCGCGGGCCGTTCTCAGTGCTGTTTGGCAACAGCTCGGGCGGTGTGATCTCGGTGTTCAGCGCACCAGCCACCCGGGCCGAGGGCGAGATCGGGCTGGACGCCGGCACTTTCGGGCTGGGGCAACTGCGTGGCCAGATTGCATTGCCCTTGGGCGGCGGGTTTGACTTGCGTGCGTCATTGGCCTCCATGAGCGTCGACGGTTTTCGCCCCCACAGCGGCGCCGAAAAGCTCGGCGGCAACATTCGGCTCGGTTGGCAGGGCACCAGCGACCGCGTGACGCTGATCCTCAACTCGATCGACCAGCCCGCTGACGATCCGCTGGGCCTCAGCCGCGAGCAGTTCGACGCCGACCCGTACCAGACCGCCCAGCCGGCGATCGATTTCAACACCCGCAAGACCTTGCACCAGGACCAGCTCGGCGCCAGCTGGCGCCATGCCTTTGGCGATGGTGCACTGCGAGAGAGTGTGCTGGCGGTCTACGCTGGGCAACGTGCCGTGGCGAACTGGTTGGCCATCCCCCCGGGGGCCCAGGGCAGCCCGCGCCACGGGGGCGGCGCGATCGATTTTTCACGCGACTACAGCGGTCTCGATGCCCGCCTGCGTTGGGGCTGGAGCGGTGTCGACGTGGTCGCCGGCGTGGCACTGGACGAGCAGCGTGACGACCGCCAGGGCTACGAGAACTTCACCGGCCCCGCCGACGCGCCCACCGCGTTGGGCGTCACCGGGGCCCTGCGCCGCAACGAGATCAACCGCGCCAGTGCGCGCGACGCCTACGCCCAGGGCGAGTTCGAGCTGATGCCGGGTCTGGCGGCCAACGTGGGGGTGCGCAGCGGGCGGGTCAAGTTGAGCACCCGCGATGCCTTTCTCGGCAACGGTGACGACTCCGGTGCGGTGGATTTCCAATACACCAACCCGGTGGCCGGCCTGCGCTGGACAGCCTGGCGCCAAGGCACGGACAGCCTGAACCTGCACGCCAGCGCGGCGCGCGGCAACGAGACCCCGACCCTGGGCGAGCTGGCCTACCGGCCCGACGGCGCCGGCGGCTTCAACGAGGGCCTGCAGCCGCAGCGCAGCCGCCAGCTCGAGGTCGGCGCCAAATGGCGCACGGCGTCGCTGGGCGTGGACGCCACGCTGTTCAGCGTGCAGGTCGATGACGAGATCGCCACCCTGACCAACGCAGGCGGCCGCTCCAGCTTCCAGAACGTCGGCCGCACGCGGCGACAGGGTGCCGAGCTCTCGGCGCGCTGGCAGGCCACGCCGGCCTGGCAGGCGCAAATGGCGCTGACCTGGCTCGATGCCCACTACCTGGACAGCTTCCTTGCCTGTGCCGGCGTGCCCTGTCTGGAACCGACCGTGGTCGTGCCCGCCGGCAACCGCATTGCCGGCACCCAGCAGGTCAGTGCCTATGCCGAGCTGGCCTGGCGTGATGCGCGTTGGGGCACCTGGGCGGTGGAGGCGCGTGGCGTGGGCCGCACGGCCGTCAATGACACCAACAGCGATTTCGCCGCCGGCTACGGCGTGGCGGCGTTGCGCTGGCACAAGCGCTATGCGTTCGGCGCTGGCCGCGAGATCGAGTTGCTGCTGCGCGTGGACAACCTGTTCGACAAGACTTACGCCGGCAGCGTGATCGTCAACGACGGCAACGGCCGCTTCTTCGAGACCGGCGCGCCGCGCAGCGGCCTGATCGGTATTCGACTGATCGGTGCGCTCTAGATGAAGCGCCGGGCCTGCCTCGCCGCGGCCAGCAGCCTGTGGGCTGCCTGGGCGGGCGCTGCCGCCGCCACCGACCCGTTCGAGGGCGACCCTTACCAGTCGCTGCCCTGGGCCGACATGCGGCGCGAGTACCTCGGTGCCGCCGTGGCCGAGTTCGACCCGCGGGTGGTGGTGCAAGGCCCGGCGTTTGCTGAAGACCCGATGAATGTGCCGATCAGCGTGCGGGCCGACCCATCGCTCGGCCGCGTCGAGCAGATCGTCGTTCTGGTGGACCGCAACCCGATACGGCGCGTGTTGGTCTACCAACCGATGCAGGCGTTGCCGGCCCTGTCGTTCCGCTTCAAGCTGGAGCAGGCCTCGCCGGTGCGCGCCGCCGTGCAGACGGCCGACGGCCGGTGGCACGTGGGGGGCACCTGGGTCGACTCGGCGGGTGGCGGGTGCACGGTCAGTGGCGCCAGCCGCAAGGATGGCAGCTGGACACAGACGCTCGGCGACGTCAGCGGCAAGCTGTTCAGCGCCGCGCCCTGGGGTGATGGCACTTCGGCCCGCCTGCGGCTGCGGGTGATGCACCCAATGGACACCGGCCTGGTC
>CAYJEC010000500.1:0-3064 GCA_964369025.1 uncultured Ideonella sp.
TCGTGCAACGCCCCGGCGAGCCCGATGTGGCAGTTCACGCACCACTGCTCATCACCGGCTTCGAGGGGGAGATCGAGGAGGCGATGCGTTGCATCGCCGAGGGCCGCGCTCAGAGCCCCCGCATGCCCCATGCCGAGAGCCTGGCGCTGGTGCGCTGGATGGATGAACTGCGTGTGCAGCTTGGCGTGCGATATCCGTTCGAGTAGGCGTCCGGCGCCGGCCGGTCAAGGCCGGCCGATGACCAGCGCCAGCCCGGCCTCGCCCTCGGGCGCCCAGGTCAGCCCCAGATACATCGGGCCGATGCCCGTGTCTGCACCCAGGTAGAGGCTGGCGCCAGTGCGCAATTCACCGAGGCGGATGTCTCGCCGGCTGTTCCACGCATTGCCGGCCTCCAGCGTGGCCCCGACAAAGAAGGCCCGCGCGAAGATCGGCGGCTCCGCCAGCCGCATGTACCAGTTCATGCGGCCAAACAGCACCGCATTGCCGGCGATCTGGCCCGCTCTGTAGCCCGACATCTGCTGGAAGCCACCGAGCTCATACTGGCCGACGACCGCGTCGGCGCGAGCGTCCGACATCTTCAACAGGCCGTACAGGTTCAGGGTGTGGGCACCCCAGCTGCGCGCCAACGTCGCCTCGCCCTCGACCCGGGCCAGCGGTTCGGTGTTGCCGAAATGGTGGCGTCTGCCGAATTGCAGCTCGCCCTCGACCCGGTAGCCCGACAGCGGGAAGTTGGCGAAATCGAGCTGGTCGACGACCACGCGGCCTCGCACCGCACTCTCGTTCCAGGTCTCGGGCTCGATGGTTCCATCGCGCAGCAACGAGACCAGCACCGCCTCGGTGCGGCCCACCTGGTGCGTCAGGCCCAGGCGCAACTCGCCCAGGCTCCCCCACGGTTGGCCGATGTCGGCGCCCACCTTGCCAGTGGTGCGGCGCAGGCTGGCGAACTCCCGGCCGCCGCTGGCGCTGAACAGCGACAGGATGCGGCGCTCGCCGAGTGCCCACCCAGAAACGAACCAATCGTTGGACAAGCCGAGGGTCCAGTTCAGGGGGTGGTAGATCTCGCTGGAGACCAGAGGCACCTCGCCGATCTGAACCCGGTTGCGCCACTCGGTGCCGGTGGGGGTGAGCCAGTGCCGGTTGTGGCTGATCTTGACGTTGAACGCGCTGCGGCCGCTGAAGTCGGTGGACATGTCCAGGCCGATGCGCAGGTAGTTCGGGCCCCAGGGCTTGTCCTCCAGGTCGAACACCAGGCCAGTCTCTCCGTGGTTGGTGTCGACCAGGCGGTAGTCGGCGCGGACGTAGTCGCCGCTGGCGGCGAGGTACCTCGCATCGGCAGCAGCTTGGCGCGGGTCGAAGGTGCGGTTTGGCTGGGACTGCAACTGGGCCTGGAAACGTGCCGGGTTGGTCACTTCCGTTCCTTCGAACGCCACAAAGGCCAGTCTGGGCGCCGGGATCTCGCCCGGACGGCGTGCGGCGCGCCAGGCGGCGTAGTCCTGGTCGGGCAGGGCAAGTGCGCGCAGTCGCGGCGCTGCCTCGTCGGCGGACGACTCCCCGATGCGGATGAAGTCGAGCGCTTGCTCGAAGTCGCCCGAGGTCAGCTCGCCCAGGTCGGGTGCGATCAGGATGTCGCGAGGGGTCATTGTGGCCAGACTGCGCTTGACGTTCTGCTCGGTCAGGATGTTGATCATCTGTGCCGTCAGGCCAATGGCGGAGTTCAGCGCCTGTCGGCCCGACAGCGGGGTGCCGATGTTCACGGTGATGACCACATCGGCTCCCATGGCGCGGGCCACGTCGATCGGGACGTTGTTCACCAGGCCGCCGTCGCCCAGCACGCGGCCGTCGACCTCGATGGGGGGGAAGACGCCCGGCACGCTCATGCTGGAGCGCAGCGCCAACGCCAGGTCACCATCCCCGAAAATCACCGCATCGCCGGTCTCCATGTCGGTGCCCACCGCGCGAAATGGGATCGGCAGGCGGTCGAACTTGTCGACCGAGCGCACCGGCAAGGTGAGCCTGCGTAGCAGAGTCTCCAGGCCGCGGCTCGAGACGGCGGCCTGCGGCGCGCGGAATTCGCCATCGCGCAGGCCCAGCTCGATGGCGGTGGGAATGAAGAAATCCTCCTCCTTGCGGCGCTGCGACAAGGCCTGGCGGCTGACCCGGTTGGCGAACAGCAGGGTCCAGTTGATGCGGTCGAGTTCGCGCTCGATCTCGGCCGCCTTCATGCCGCTTGCATAGAGGCCGCCGACGATCGCACCCATCGAGGTGCCGGCAATCATGTCGATCGGGATGCGTTCTCTCTCCAGCACCTTGAGCACGCCCACATGGGCCAGCCCACGCGCGCCGCCGCCCGAGAGCACCAGACCGACCCGCGGGCGGGCCATGCCATCGGCGGGGGCAGCCTGTTCGGAGGCTTGCGCCGGCCAGACGGAGGCTGAGGCCAGCAGGCCGAAACAGAGGGCGATCAGCAGTCGAGACATGGCCTGCATTGTCGTTGCGTGCTTCGAGCAGGCGCAAAAAAAGGGCCACCTTGCGGTGGCCCTTTCGGTGAGCGCAGGAGGCTCAGGCGGACATCACATGTCCATGCCCATGCCACCCATGCCGCCCATGCCGCCGCCGCCCGGCATCGCGGGGGCGTCGTCCTTCGGGGCTTCGGCGACCATGGCTTCGGTCGTCAGCATCAGCGATGCCACCGAGGCGGCGTTCTGCAGAGCCGTGCGGGTCACCTTGGTCGGATCCAGGATGCCCATCTCGATCATGTCGCCGTAGGTGTCGTTGGCGGCATTGAAGCCGTAGTTGCCCTTGCCGGCCAGCACGGCATTCACCACGACGGAGGCTTCGCCACCGGCGTTGTAGACGATCTCGCGCAGGGGCGCTTCGATGGCCTTCAGCACCAGCTTGATGCCGGCTTCCTGGTCGGTGTTGTCGCCCTTGATGGCGCCAGCGGTCTGGCGGGCGCGCAGCAGCGCGACGCCACCACCGGCCACGATGCCTTCTTCCACCGCCGCACGAGTGGCGTGCAGGGCGTCTTCGACGCGGGCCTTCTTTTCCTTCATCTCGACTTCGG
>CAYJEC010000501.1:0-3061 GCA_964369025.1 uncultured Ideonella sp.
GGAGATCCAGGCGATGGGCCGAGATGTGGAGAGCCATGTCCTGTCCACCGCGGTGCGCATGCACCTGGAGGACCGCATCTTCCTCGACGGCAACAAGACCATTGTCTTTGGCTGAACGCGCCGCTGGCGATGCCGCACGGGTGCGAGGTGACAAGCAGCTTGACGCGCGCCGACGCGATGGCTACCGTTGCCGCATTCAAAGCCAAGGGCGGCTCTCTGGACGGGTGAGCTACGCCGCGAAACGCGAAACCGTGTTCTCACTTGCCCGGCGCCGAGGGCCGCACGCCGGACACCCGCTGCAGTCAACTTCGGCCTGACCTCTCTGCCCCGAGTCTTTTCGAGGCTCTCAACCCGTGCATCTTGACAAGGAGGTTGATCATGAGTCGTTCAGGCCGAGTTCTTCCAGCCCTGATTCTCTTTGGCGTCCTCGTCGGTTCTGCCACTGCGGCGGACAAAGTCACCCCAAGAGCCACCATCAATACTGCTCTGATTCCACGGGCTGAGCTTGCTTCAATGCCCGTGATCGAGCGGGCATGCGACAGAGCAACAGTGGCCAAAATGATTGACGAGCTGCGCGAGCCTGCATCGGCTTCTTCGCCGTCGGTGGAAATCAGGTGTTCACTGACGCTCCCCGAGAACATGGTCATCACCAAACGCCTCATATTCAAGGGCGATAAATCCTCTGGCGTCACCGTTCAGGGAGAAGGCACGGGCGCTATCGTTGACGGCAGCAAGGGAACGTACAACTACAACACCCAAAATGCTGCATTGATGGTCCAGATCATCTCGGATGCGTGTCAGCTGGCAGCAAACGGGGAACCTCGCTGCTCGCGCCCGCAGAACATCACGATCCGCAACCTGAAGATCAAGGGATCCGTGGGAATCTCTGGCGACCCGGGCGTACCGTCAACTGACGCCAGATTTGTGAGGCTCGCCCGGACCAATGCCCCGGCGAACATTGTCTTCGACAAGGTGACCATCACCGGACTCGGGCTACCGTGCGGTGAGAAGTCTGCCAACTGCACCCTCCTCTACCTCTTCTCGGGCGTCAGCAACTTCAGGATGCTCAATTCCGAGATCAATGGGCTCACCAGTGAGAAGGCGGTGGCCATCTATCTGGACGATGTTTCCTTCCGCAACACATTCCGCAACAACACTATCTCTGCCAACACGCCGACACGTGAGGTGATTGCCATTGACGGATCGAGTGAGAACGTCTTCGTCAACAACCGAGTGAAAGTCGGCAGGAATGACGGCATCCGTCTGTATCGCAACTGCGGCGAAGAAGGCTCACCGCGCCGGGGAACCCCGAGCAACAACACGTTCATCAACAACATATTCGTGTTTGACGCGATAACACCCGAGCAGCAAGCGATCTTTCTGGCTTCGCGCAACGGCAGAGGTACCAAGACTTACACCTGCCCACCAAACTTCTTCGACCTTGCCAAGTTCAACGTCGTGATGCAGAACCAGTTTGTGCCCGACCAACCCCATTCACGTGACTCAGACTCGCTCGGATACATGGTCTTGGTGGATCGACCGGATGTCAATACGCCAAACTTCATCAAGGAGAATGAGGTCCTCGATCGGCGGCTCTCCCGCGGAGCGGGTTGCTTCATCAGCAACGGTTACCCGGATTTCATTCAAGACGGGCAGTTCGTCAATGTCTTTCAAAATGCCAACGGCTACCCCATGTGCAGTGGGTACCGCCTGACCTGCCGTGACGGCGAGCTTGCCCGATCGAGCGATGCCACATGCGATGTGAACCGAATCACTTCTCGCGTCTTTTGGTGTACGGCGGGAGGCAACAACGGCGGCTGCAATAAGACGTTTTCAGGCCCGCCTGGCAAGAAGATCATCGGGTTCAAGGCCGCATGCGATTTGGAGACTGGCAGCGTCCCAACCTACGCCCTCGACAAAGTACCCGCCAACGCCGTCAGGGTACTGCGCGCATCCGACCACGCTTCCGAAGGCCGCTGCACCATTGGAAGCGCCAGCATCCAAAGCGGTGAGTCTGCGGTCGGCGGCATTGTCGGGCAGAACAGCGTCACCATGGGCTGCCGCGAGAAAGACTCGAACGGCGGCGATTGTCAAATCAAGGCGAGGGTCTTCTTTCAGTGACCTGAGTCCGTGCGCTCACACGGGCGGTGCATTCTTTTCGGCTGAGGGGAATATTTGGCGAACGTGCCGTGTCTACTCCAATGACAGTCCCTTTCAACGTCACCAATGGAGGTTCCATGATTCGCAAACTGACCCTGTCCCTCGTCGCAGCCACTGCCGTTCTGGCAGCCGGTTGTGCCAGCACGATGTCGGCCAGCCCGGCCAAGGCGGTCGATGGCGCACTCGTCGGCGCCAACGGCATGACCCTCTACATCTTCGACAAGGACACCGCCGGGGCAGGCAAGAGCGTGTGCAATGGCCCCTGCGCTCAGAACTGGCCGCCGCTTGTTGCCGCGGCGGGCGCGGCTTCCGATGGCGACTGGGCCGTGATCGCCCGCGACGACGGCAGCCGCCAATGGGCCTACAAGGGCAAGCCTGTGTACTTCTGGGCCAAGGACCAGAAGCCCGGTGACCGGACCGGCGATGGCTTCAACGGTGTCTGGCACCTCGCCAAGCCCTGACAGTTGACGCCTCGTTCTGGCGCAGGTCCCGCTTGAGCGGGCCTGCGCGAGGTGGGCGCTCTGGCATCCGGGACGGCGACCTAGGCTGTCAATCGCGTGATCATCACCTGGTCGACCCGATGGCTGTCAACGTCTACCACCTCGAACCGCCAGCCTTCCCAGGTGACCTGGTCGGTGCGCCTGGGAATGCGACGCAGCATCACCATCAGGAACCCTGCCAGCGTGTCGTACTGGCCGGCATGGGGCAGGCTTTCTAGGCCCAGGGCGCGCTGCAGATCGGGAACCGGGGTGATGCCATCGGCGAGAAAGCTGCCGTCCTCGCGCCGCACGATCTGCTCCTCGTCATGCGATGACACCATGCTCCCCATCACCGTGCTCATCACGTCGTTCAAGGTGATCACCCCGACGACCAGGCTGTACTCGTTGACGATGACAGCAAA
>CAYJEC010000502.1:0-3049 GCA_964369025.1 uncultured Ideonella sp.
GTCTGCTCGCGCAGCACATCGATCTTGGCAACAAAGCCTGCGATCACCGCGCCCTGGCTGGCTATCTGCTCTGCGTAACCATCAGCGTCGGCAAGCGTGAGCTCGGGCGTGGCCGCTTCGAAGCGGTGGCCGCGTGTCGTACGGCCCGCCTTCAGGCCCAGCACGCTGACCGGCACCACATCGCGGCCATGCAGCGCCACCAGGCCATGCGCCGGGCGCACGAACCTGACGTCGCTCCAGCCATCGGCCAGTTGGTAGGTCATGACCTTGGGGATCGGCAACTTGGCCAAGGTCTCGTCGAGTGCCTTCTGCAGGCCTTCGGCCAGGGTGGCGCCAGGCACCAGGCTGTCGAGAAACAGGGCCTCGGCCTTGCCATCGGGTGCGCGCTTGAGCTGCGGCACGACCGACGCGTCCGCGCCCAGCGCGGCAAGCTTTTTCAGCAGGGCGGGCGTCGGCTGGCCATCGGCAGCCAAGGCCACGGTCACCGGCATCAGCTTCTGTTGCACGGCGCGATCGGCGGCCCTGGAAACGACACCGCGAATCTGCACGGCCAGACGGCGCGGCGAGGCGAAGGCCGCCACTGCCGCATCGGCAGCGGCCAGGCCTTGCGAGTGCAGGCTGGCGGCCAGATTCCCGGCAAAGGCCTCGCCGAGCTTCTTCAGCGCCTTTGGCGGCAGTTCTTCAACGAACAGTTCAACGAGCAGGGTGTGTGCAGTCATGGTCGCTCAGGCCGCCTTCTTCTTGTCGAGTTGAGCGATGACTTCGTCTGCCCACCCACGCGGCGCGAGTGGGAAGCCCAGCCGCGCCCGGCTGTCGAGGTAACTCTGTGCCACAGCGCGAGCCAGATTGCGAATGCGGCCGATGTAGGCGGCCCGTTCGGTGACGCTGATGGCACCACGTGCATCCAGCAGGTTGAAGGTGTGGCCGGCCTTGAGCAATTGCTCGTAAGCCGGCAGCGCGAGTTGCTGCGTCATCAGGTACTGGCTCTGCTTCTCGTGGGCACCAAAGGCGTGGAGCAGAAACTCGATGTCGCTGTGCTCGAAGTTGTAGGTGCTTTGCTCGATCTCGTTCTGCAGGAAGACGTCGCCGTACTTGATGCCTGGCGCGTACTGCAGGTCGTAGACGTTCTCCACGCCCTGGAGGTACATCGCGAGCCGCTCCAGGCCGTAGGTGATCTCGCCGGTGGCGGGCTTGCAGTCGATGCCCCCGACCTGCTGGAAGTAGGTGAACTGGGTCACCTCCATGCCGTTGAGCCAGACCTCCCAGCCCAGCCCCCAGCAGCCAAGGGTCGGGTTCTCCCAATCGTCCTCGACGAAGCGCACATCGTTCTTCTTCAAGTCGAATCCCAGCGCCTCCAGCGAGCCGAGGTAGAGCTCCAGGATGTTGGCCGGCGCGGGCTTGAGCACCACCTGGTACTGGTAGTAGTGCTGAAGGCGGTTCGGGTTCTGGCCGTAGCGGCCGTCCTTGGGGCGGCGGCTGGGCTGCACGTAGGCGGCCTTCCATGGCTCGGGGCCGAGCGCACGCAGGAAGGTGGCGGTGTGGCTGGTGCCAGCCCCGACCTCCATGTCGTACGGCTGCAGCAGCGCGCAGCCCTGGGCGTCCCAGTAGTCCTGCAGGCGAAGGATGAGTTGCTGGAAGGTGAGCATGGACAAAAGGCGGGCCTGGCGCAAAGCAAAGGTCGATTTTACGGGCCGCTGCGTTCAGCGCCCCTCCCCCCTAGTCCCCTACGTGCCACCCCCCAGTCAGAAGGGGCCCTTTCCCTAGCCGTCGGGGTGTGCCAAAACGCCGGGGCAGCACAACATTCGTCTGCCCAATCGCCGAACGCCAAGCACTGCTGGCAACGGCGCCAAGGCACCTACATCAACACACAGGAAGGTCACATCATGAAACTCGTTCACGCCCTCATCCCCGCCCTGCTTCTGGCTGCCGGCGCCTCCACCGTCTCGGCCAAGGTCCTGCTCGGCGTCACCAGCCCCGGCAACTTCACCTACACCGTGACCAACACGCCGGCGCCCATCGCCGGCGCGGCCACCAGCGTCACCTTCAACGCCAGCAAGGCCGGCACGTATGTGCTGACCTACTCGGCGGAGTGCTCGGCCGACAACGGTGCGGCCACCAACTCCGGCTGGGTCCACCTCGACATCGAGATCAACGGCGTGGTCCAGGCACCGACCGTCGGCTCGTCGGACGCCTTCTGCTCGCCGGACAACGTGGCCGGATCCTCTGGCTGGGTCCGCCCGTCGATCAGCATCCCGGTTCGCCTGGTTGCTGGCGCCAACACGGTGCGCGTGCTGGGCGGCTTCTCGGCTCCGGTGACGACCGGCTGGCTGGGCGACAGCGCGCTGGTCATCCACGACTGATGCGGGCGGCGGCCCCGCGCCGCACCCACAAACAGGGGACACCCCCCCTAGGCGGCGGGATACGTTTCGCCCTGCGGCAGGTACACCATCCGGTGCCCCTGCCGCTGCGCGTGCAATCCGCCCGCCCAGGGACCTGGCGGGGGCGAACAAGCTCTGGAGCTTTACCGCCATGAAGATGATCCACGCCCTGATCCCCGCCCTGCTGCTGTCGGTCAGCGCCGGCGCCGTGTCGGCCAAGGTTCTCGCCTCGGCCACCCGAAGCGCAAACTTCACCTACAACGTCTCCCCCACCCCGGTCCCGCTGGATAACGTTGGTGCGACGTCGCTCACCTTCAATTCCGGCAAGGCCGGTACGCATGTGCTGACCTACTCGGCAGAGTGTTCCGCCGACAACGGTGCCGCCACCAACGCCGGCTGGGTGGAGATTGACGTCGAGGTCAATGGCGTGGTCGTGGCCCCGACCGTCGGCAGCGCCGATTCCTTCTGCTCGCCGGACAACGTGGCGGGCACCAGCGGATGGGTGCGCCCGTCCATCACAGTACCGGTGACGCTCGTTAAGGGTGCCAACACGGTGCGCATCCTTGGCAAGCTCTTCTCACCGGTGATCACTGGCTGGCTGGGCGATACCTCGCTGGTCATCCACCAGTGATCGCGGGGCGTCGTAGTCATTGTGTTTATTGGCCTAACTA
>CAYJEC010000503.1:0-3047 GCA_964369025.1 uncultured Ideonella sp.
TCGGCCGGGAAGTGGTGCTCCTTGTCCCAGCGCGCCGCATGCGGGGCGATCTGGTCCTGAACGTAGTCGCGCACGGCGTCCTGAACGGCACGGTGGTCGTCGTCGAGCAGCATGAGGTGTTGTCTCCAGTTCGGGTGCGGGTCACCAGGCCAGTTCCTGGCCATCGTGGTTCAAGAAGCGGCCGTTGTCGGCCGGCGTCAAGGCGGCCAGCGTGCGGCGCAGGTCGCGCACGCTGTCTTCAACCGCCAGGTCGGCATCGGCGCCACCCATGTCGGTTCGCACCCAGCCCGGGTGCAGCGCCACGCAGATGGCGCGGCCCGCCAGGACGAAGGAAGCGTCCTTCAGCACCGAGTTCACCGCCGCCTTGGAGGCCCGGTACAGCCACACGCCACCGTTGGTGCGCATTGCCAGCGAGCCCATGCGGGAGGAGATCACGCCGAGCCGGGCACCGGGGGCCAGGGCCTCGGCGAGTTGCGGGATCACGCGCATCGGCCCCAGCACGTTGGTGTGCATCACGTGATCGAAGTCGGCCTCGGTGGGCGTGTCCAGCGCGCTGATCGACGGGCCGTAGACGCCCGCGTTGACGACCACGGTATCGAAGGCCTCGCCGTCCACCTGCCAGGCCAGGCCGGAGACACTGGCTGCATCTTTGACATCCAGCCTCAGCACGCGGGCGCCGAGCGCACGAAGGGCGGCCAGCGACTCGTCGTTTCGCGCGGTGGCAAAGACGCGATCGCCATCAGCCAGGTACTGGCGGGCCAGTTCCAGGCCGATGCCACGCGATGCCCCGACGATGAGGGTGGTGCGGGTCATGCCTTGGCCTGCGTCAACTTGGCGGCCAGCCCCAGGAACAGCAGGCCGCCAGCGCCATTGAGCACCCGCGCCAGGCGAGGCGAGCCGCCCAGCCGGCGCAGCGACGCCGTGACCGCCACCAGCGCGAAGAGAAACAGCGTGCCCTGCACCACCATCCAGGCACCCAGCGCCAGGAAGGCCAGGGTCTTGTTCTCGGCCTCGGGCAGGATGAACTGCGGCAGAAAGGCCAGGAAGAACAGCGCCACCTTGGGGTTCAGCACGTTGGTCAGCAGGCCCTGACGAAAGACGGCCCAGGCCGACACCGCAACCGGCGGGGTGGCCGTGGACGCCGGCTCGCCGCGCCGGAACGCATCGCGCAACATGCCCAGGCCCAACCACACCAGATAGGCCGCTCCCGCCCACTTGATCAGCGAGAAGGCCCAGCCCGACACCGCCAGCAGCGCCGCCAACCCGAAGGCCGCCAGCAGCGCATGCACCACGCAGCCGGCCGAGATGCCCAGTGAGGCAGCAAGTCCACCGCGCCAGCCGCAGGTCATGGTGCGGCTCACGGTGTAGAGCATGTCCACGCCCGGCGTGGCATTGAGCACCAGCACGGTGAAGGCGAACAGCGCCAGATCGTGGATGCCCAGGCCACTCACACCAGTTCCACCGCGAGCGCGGTGGCCTCGCCGCCGCCGATGCACAGCGCCGCCATGCCGCGCTTCTTGCCTTGCTTGCGCAGCGCGCCCAGCAGGGTAACGACGATGCGCGCACCGGAGGCGCCGATCGGGTGGCCCAGCGCACAGGCGCCGCCGTGCACGTTGACGATCTCGTGTGGCAGCTTGAACTCGGCCATGGCCGCCATGGTGACTGCGGCGAAGGCCTCGTTGACCTCCCACAGATCCACCTGGTTGGCTGTCCAGCCGGCCTTCTTCAGCGCCTTCTCGATGGCACCGGCGGGTGCCGTGCTGAACCACTCCGGCGCCTGGGCATGCACCGCATGCGAGACGATGCGGGCGATCGGCTGGGCACCCAGCCGGGTGGCCGTGGACTCGCGCATCAGCACCAGCGCCGCGGCACCGTCGGAGATGCTGGAGGCGTTGGCGGCGGTGATGGTGCCGTCTTTCTTGAATGCCGGCTTGAGCCCGGCGATCTTGTCGAGCTTGGCCTTGAACGGCTGCTCGTCGAACTTGACCACGGTGTCGCCCCCACGGCCGGCCAGCGTCACCGGAGCCATCTCCCAGTCGAAGCTGCCGTCCTCGTTGGCGGCCTTGGCTCGGGTGGTGGAGGCGATCGCGAACTGGTCCTGCGCCTCTCGGGTGAAACCATATTTGGCGACGCAGGATTCAGCGAACACACCCATGGCCTTGCCTCGCTCATAGGCATCCTCCAGGCCGTCCATCGCCATGTGGTCGAACATCTGCGCCGCACCGTACTTCACCCCCTTTCGGGCGAACATCAGGTGGGGTGCGTTGGTCATGCTCTCCATGCCCCCGGCCACCATCACCTCGGCGCTGCCAGCCAGCAGCATGTCGTGGGCGAACATCATGGTGCGCATCGCCGAGCCGCACATCTTGCTCATCGTCACGGCACCGGCCGAATCCGGCACGCCGGCACGGCGCATCGCCTGGCGGGCCGGCGCCTGGCCTTGGCCGGCCATCAGGCAGTTGCCCATCAGCACCTCGTCGATGGCGTCGCCCGGCACCCCGGCGCGCTCGACGGCGGCCTTGATGGCCACGCCGCCCAGTTCCCAGGCCGCCAGGGAAGAGAAGTCGCCGAGCAGGCCCCCGATGGGCGTGCGGGCAGCGGAAACGATGACGATGGAATCAGCCATGGGGAGGCTCCTTTCGGGCTAGAAGTGGGCGCTTTGGGCGGCCGGGCCCCGGCGCTGCGCCGAGAAGCGCTGGCTGGGGTCGTAGGGGAAGACGTCGAGCACGTGGCCGGCGGCAATGCGCTGCTTGTGCTTGTGCCAGAAATCGGCGTCCAGCAGATCGGCATGGTGCTTCAGGAAGATCTCGCGCACCGCCGGGTTGCCCAGCAGGAAGGGGCCGAAGGTCTCAGGGAAGACATCGTGCCGGCCGACCGAATACCAGACCTCGCCCGACATCTCTTCCTCCTCATTGCGCGGTGCCGGCACGCGGCGGAAGTTGCAGTCGGTGACGTACTCGATCTCGTCGTAGTCGTAAAACACCACCTTGCCGTGGCGGGTGACACCGAAGTTCTTCCACAGCATGTCGCCGGGGAAGATGTTGGCG
>CAYJEC010000504.1:0-3039 GCA_964369025.1 uncultured Ideonella sp.
CACCAGGATCGCAAACTCGTTGAGCCGCCTGGGCAGTGCCGTGCCGTCGCGGAAATAGTTGCTCACGCCCGCCAGGCGGCCGGCCAGGCCGGGGCTGCGCAGCGTGGCATCGAAGGGCCCGCCCAGGCTGCCGTCCGGGTTGGCGATGCTGGTGCGCCAGCCGGTGCGGTAGCTCGCGGCAAGCTCGCGTTGCTCGGGCGTCATGTCGGCGGGTTTGATGGGAGGGAATCTCATGGTGTGGCCTGGTTGAATTGGAGGCCCACCAACTGCGCGCCGGCGTCGCCGGCTTGCAGTGGCGTGTTGTGATGTTCACCGGAAAGAAAAGCGCAGTCGAGCGTTTGCAGCACGTCGCCTGCAACGTGGACCGATCCGTCGGCCACCACGTAAAAACGCATGCCTGCATCGCCTTGCGCGTGGAAGCATTCGCCTGGTGCGAGCGACGCGGCCCACGCCGCGGCCCCGTTGTCCTGCAGCGGCACCAGCGGGTGCAGGCCGCCTTGCGTCGGCGCGGCCCACTCGGCATGCAGGTTGCGCTTTTTCACCGCCTGCATTTCCTCGCGGGCGCCGGGCAGGTAGGGGCCGGGGCCGTCGGTGATGGCGCGGATCGTGTAGTACGTCATTCCGCCTTCTCCCGCAACCAGCGGGCCGTAGCCGGTGTGGCCCGACGCGTAGTGCAGGGAAAACCGTTGCAGCGGGCTGCGGCCGATGGTTCCGCCGCCCTTGATGACCAGCTGGAACTGGTCCTGGAAATGGAAATGGGTTCCCAGCGACGAGCCCGGGTCCATCTGCACGGCGAACACCTGCGGGGCAGGTTGTGGCCCCTCGTCCGATTCGATGAGGTCGATCTTCCAGAACGGGTGGCCCGGCCGTCGCCGCGGCGCGCAGCGGGTCCTGGATTCCTCGAGTTTTCCGGTTCTGAGCATGTGTGCCTCACGCCGGACGGATGTCCAGTTCCCGCAGGATGACCTTGTACTTCTCGTGCGAGGCGCGCATTTCAGCCGCCATCTGCTCGGGTGTGCTGTATTCCAGCGCGATGCTCGACGGACGCAGCTTGGCCTGGGTGGCGGTGTCGGCAGTGGCCAGCTTCAGCGCGTCGTTGAGCTGCAGCACCATTTCGGCGGGTGCCGAGGCCCGCATCAGGAGGCCGTACCAGCCGTCGATCTTGATCTCCGGCAGGGTCTCGCTCACCGTGGGCACGCCCGGCGCCAGCACGGGGTCGCGCCGCGAGGTGAGCATGGCGATGATGCGGACCTTGCCTTCGCGTGCCTGCGCATTCAGGGCCTCCGTGGTGGCCGTCAACTGCATCTGCACCTGGCCGGACAGCAGCGCCTGGGCCGTCTCGGCCACGCCCTTGTAGGGAATGTGGTTGACCTTGATGCCCGCGTGCCGCGCCATCCACGCGGTGTGCAGGTGGCCGGCCGAGTTGATGCCGGCGTTGGCCGCGTCGATGCCGCCGGGCAGGCTTTTGGCGTAGGCGATGAACTCCGGCAGCGTGGTGGCCGGCACGCTGTGGTGGACCATCAGGAAATTGGGGCTGCGCGCGTAGATGCCCACCGGCCGGAAATCCTGGAACGGCTCGTAGCCGCCCGGCTGAACCAGCGGCACCGAGATGAAGCCTTGCTGCGCGAAGAGCAGGGTGCGGCCGTCGGACGGGCCGTTCTGCACGTACTTGGTCCCGATGAGTCCCGCGGCACCGGCCTTGTTTTCGACCACCACCACGCCGAGCTTCGGGCGCATGGCTTCGGCCAGCATGCGGGCCATGCTGTCCACCGTGCCGCCGGCCGCCGCGGGCACGATGATGCGGATGGGGGCGGCCGGTACCTGTGCAAATGCGGCGCCGACGGTGGATGCCAGGCAGAGCGAGGCCGTGGCCTTGATGGAGTCGCGTCGGTTCATGAAGATCCTGGGTGGTTGTCGTTGAAGGTATTTCCCGTGACGCCCGGCATCTGCGCACATTGACAAATGATAAGCATGCAGATCAAATTGTGCCAATCAGTTGCGAATCATCAATTCGTAAAAACCCGAACAGGTAGAAAAACAGGATTCGCGATGCAACAAGCCCCCGCCCTCCCGATCAAGGTGTTCTGGCAGCCCGGTTGCTCCTCATGCCTTCGCACCAAGGAGTTCCTGCAGAAAAACGGCGTGGTGTTCGAGTCGGTGAATGTCGCGGCCGATCCGTCCGGCCTGGCCGAATTGCGGGCCCTCGGCGCGCGCTCGGTCCCCATCGTCTCGCGCGGTACCGAATACACGCTGTGCCAGTCGATGGGCGATGTCGTGAAGTTTCTCGGGCTGGACACCGTGCTGGGCGACGCGCTGCCTCCGGCGCAGCTCTACGGCAAGCTGGACCACGTGCTGCACACGGCGATCCGCCTCACGCGGCAGTTCCCGGCGGACCGCCTGCGGGAAAATTTCCGCAACCGCAACCGGACCTTGGGCGACACCGCCTTCCATGTGTTCCGCGTGAGCGAGATGGGCTTGCAGACTGGGGAGGGCCAGCCGCTGCGCCCGGAGGGTTTCGGCGAACTGGCGCCGCCCGAATGGGGTGCACCGGAGATTGCCGCCTGGGGTGAAGACGTCCGCCGCCGCCTTGCCGCGTGGTGGGCGCAAACCGACCAGAGCCTGGCGTTCACCGCCAGCACCTATTACGGCGACAAATGCATGCACGAGGTTTTCGAGCGCACTGCCTGGCACTCGGCGCAGCACACGCGCCAGCTGGCGATGATGCTGGAGTCCCATGGGATCGTGCCCGACCGCCCGCTGACCGCGGCCGACCTGGCCGGCCTGCCGGTGCCTGACGATGTCTGGGGCTGAGCGCCTGTCCTGCTGTCTGCGCTGTTGAACTGAGCTGAAAAAAAATCAGGCCGCGGCAGCAGCCGGCGTGTCCCGGACCGCCTTTGCCGGGGCCGGGTCACCGCACAGCCGGCGCATGTCGGGCAGCGCATCCAGCGAGTTCAGGGTGGCGAAAAGTGCGTCGCCACGCTTGAAGCCGCCCGCCTCGCAGCAATCAAGGAACTTCTCTTTCAACCGCGTGTGTGGCTT
>CAYJEC010000505.1:0-3027 GCA_964369025.1 uncultured Ideonella sp.
GCCGCCCAGCTGCTGGAACGCCTGGGTGAAGAAGGCACGGAGGAAGTAGGGCTGCAGCTTGCGCGCTTCGGCCTTGTCCATCTCTTCCTTCAACGCGAACAGGCGCTGAACATCCATCACCTCGTCGCACAGGGCGTTGCGCTGGAGGATGGTCTCCAGGTGGGTGGTATCGAGTGCGCCATCCACCTGCTGGTAGAGCCGGGCGCGCACCTCGGGGTCATCGCCGTAGCGGATGGCGTCGATCAGCAGATCCTTGAGACTGCGCTCCTCGAACACCTCCCCCAGGATGTCGAACACCCGCCCCTTGAGGGCTACACGTTCGACCTCCAGCTTCTCGAACAGCCGCTGGAAGACGGCGCCTTCGCGCGTCTCCATGGCCACCAGGTTCCAGAGGTGGCAGACCTCGGTCTGACCGATCCGGTGGATGCGTCCGAAGCGCTGCTCCAGCCGGTTCGGGTTCCACGGCAGGTCGTAGTTGACCATCAGGTTGGCGTTCTGCAGGTTCACGCCTTCGCCAGCCGCGTCCGTGGCGACTAGGACAAGCACATCCTTGTCCTGCCGGAACAGCTCCTGCACCTTGCGACGCTCTTCGCGCTTCACGCCGCCGTGGATCATGACCACAGCTTCCTCACTGCCGACCAAACCACGGATCTTGGTGGCCAGGTAGTTCAACGTGTCGCGGTGCTCGGTGAAGATGATCAGCTTGCGCTGGCGCCCCGCGGAGTCGTGCATCTCGGGCGTGTCTTGTAGCAGACGCGAAAGCTCGTCCCACTTGCGGTCCTTGCCCGAGTGCACGACCTGGCGGGCCTGCTCTTCCAGGGCTTCGAGGATGATGATTTCGGCCTCGAGCTCCTGGATCGTCTGGGCGGCCGTGGCCTGATCGACGACGGCCTCTTCGAAGTTCTCGTAGTCGTCAGGCGACAGCGCGTCGGCCGACTCCCAGATGTCATCCGGCACGCCGTTGGTGCCGGCGCCAACAAGCGTCTCCGCCAGCGACTTGCCGCGCTGCCCCAGCTTCTCTTCCTCGACCCGGCGCTTGAGCTTGTTGCGGCGGCGCTTCAGCGACTGGTAAATGGCCTCGGGGCTGGAGGCCAGCCGGCGCTGCAGTGAGGTCAGCGCGAAGCCGACCGTGCCCTTGCGGCCACCATCCGCCAGTTGGTCGGCCCTGGCGAACTCGGTCCGCACATAGTCCGTCACGGCCTCGTACAGGGCGGCCTCAAGGTCAGAGAGCTTGTAGTTGACGGTGTAGGCATGCCTCGGCGGAAAGAGGTGCGTGCCGTCGAATCGAAGCATGTCCTCTTTAACCATCCGTCGCATCAGGTCGGTGACATCGACCTTATGCGCGCCATCGCGGAACTTGCCGTAGAAACGATCGGCGTCCAGCAGCGACATGAAGAGTTGGAAGTCCTCTTCCTTGCCGTTGTGGGGCGTGGCGGTCATCAACAGAAAGTGCCGCGTGATCGAGCCCAGCAGTTCTCCTAGCTGAAAGCGCTTGGTCTTGTTGACCTTGTTGCCGAAGTAGTTGGCCGAGAGCTTGTGCGCTTCGTCGACGACCACCAGATCCCAGTGCGACAGCCGCAGCTTTTCCTGCAGGTCTTCGGCGCGGGCGAGTTGGTCGATGCGCGCAACCATCAGGTCGGTGTCATCGAACGGGTTGCCGCCGCGGGACTGCTCCACCTGCTCACGCGAGAACAGCGAGAACGACAGACCAAACTTCTCGAACAGTTCGTCTTGCCACTGCTCGACCAGGCTGCCCGGCGCCACGATCAGTACGCGCTTCGCATCGGCACGCATCAGTAACTCGCGGATGAACAGGCCGGCCATGATGGTCTTGCCGGCGCCGGGGTCGTCTGCCAGGACGTAGCGCAGCGGCTGGCGCGGCAGCATCGACTCGTAGACGGCCGTGATCTGGTGCGGCAGCGGCTCCACGTTCGACGTGTGCACGGCCATCATCGGATCGAACAGGTGAGCCAGGTTGATCCGGTAAGCCTCTGCAGCGAGCTTGAACTCTTCGCCGGGGGCATCGAACGCCCAGGGGCGACCGGCCTCGGCCAGCGACAGCTTGGCCTCGTCGGTGCGGAACAGCATCCGCTCCAGCAGCTTGCCGTCGGCGGTCTTGTAGTAGACGGTGAGGGCGTTGTCACCGACCGGCTCGGTGGTGACGATGCGCACCACCTGCCCCGGCTCCAGGCCCGAGATGGCTGCGTTCTTCTGGATCTGTTCGAGCTTCAGCATGGCGCGCCCCTTGTCGTTTCGGTCCCGATAGCTCAGGGCTTGCGCCGGTTGTACGGCGACTGGTTGGTAGGCTTCAGCGAGACGCTTTCCTCGCCCGCCTTGGCACGAACCGAGTCTTCCGTGCGCCCGAGCTTCAACCCGATGACGCGTGTGGGCGTGTTCACCTTAGCGAGTTGCTTGAGCTGCGTGACCGCTGCAGGGGTCCAGGTCTTGCCGTGATTGGCGGGGGGCTTAGCCATGTTGCGGCTCCTCACTGTTATTGCGATCGATTCGGTTGCAAACATGGGCGCGAGTCACGGTCATCACCGATCCGTGCCGGGTTCGCTGTAGCCGGGCGCAAGAATCAGGTTGGTGACGCCGTATAGCGCCTGGCGATTCTTCAGCCAGAGGTAGTTCTCACCTCCTCGAAGGCTGTGATCCGGTGTGCAGTCCACGTTCCAGCGCCGAAGCATGTATCCGACAAGTGCCGCGCGTACGCGGATGACGCGCATGCCGTCGGTCATGCCGTATTCGGCCTCTATGGTGTCCGGATTTCTCATGTTCGCGGGGTGCGGCACCAGTTCCAGTTCGACGATCCGGTTCCACTGGATGTCGTGCTCCGGCAGCTCCCCGTCATCGATCGGTCCATCATCGAGGCGGGCATCGGCGATGCGGGCCAATACGAAGTCACGAAAATCGCTGGAGCGCCTGTCGTACGCACGGACATGCCACCGACTGCCGCTGTCAGCGAGGGCGAAGGGCACGATGACGCGCGAAGTCATGCCACTGCTCACGGCCCGGTAGCTGATCTGA
>CAYJEC010000506.1:0-3025 GCA_964369025.1 uncultured Ideonella sp.
CTGCGGCGCGCCGAGCAGGCGGTGGATCGGCACGCCGGCGCGCTGGGCGAGCGCATGCCCAAGCGTCACATCCTGGCGGGCATCTACCTGGTGCGTTCGGTGGCCATCGTGGCCTTTCTGGCCGCGCCGTTGACACCGTGGAGCGTGTACCTGTTTTCGTCGGTGATGGGCCTTCTGTGGTTGTCCACCGTGCCGACCACCAATGCGGTGGTGGCGCAGATCTTCGGCGTGCAGTACATGTCCATGCTCAGCGGCCTGGTCTTCTTCAGCCACCAGGTCGGGTCGTTCATGGGCGCGTGGTTGGGCGGGCGCCTGTATGAGAGCACCGGCAACTACGACGTGGTCTGGTGGATCGCGGTGGCCCTGGGCGTGTTCGCGGCGCTGACCAATCTGCCGGTGCGCGAGACGCCGATCCTGCGCGGCACGCCGCAGCCAGCCTGAGGCCATGTCGCTGACACGCCCCTGGCTCGTTCGTGCCGCCTGGCTGGCCGGCGCGACGGTGCTGGCCGTGGTGTTTCTCGCCTACCTGAACCCGCACACCGCTCTCGACCTGGCGAACCGGGTCTGGAGCTGCTTCTGATGCATGGCAGCGGCGCGCCATCGGCCTGGTTGACCCGCTGGGCCCACCTCCTGCCGCCGCAGGGCCGCCTGCTGGACCTGGCGTGTGGGAGTGGCCGGCATGCGAATTGGCTGGCCGAACAGGGCCACCGGGTGACCGGGGTGGATCGCGATGCCCAGGCACTGGGCGGGTTGAAACAAGGGTGCGAGGTCATCGTCGCCGACATCGAGAACGGCCCATGGCCGCTGGCGGGCCGCCAGTTCGACGCGGTGCTGGTTGCCAACTACCTGTGGCGGCCACTGCTGCCGCTGATCGTTCAGAGCGTGGCGCCCGGCGGCTGGCTGATCTACGAGACCTTTGCGGCCGGGCAGGAAACCGTGGGCCGGCCGTCGCGGCCGGACTTCCTGCTGCAGCCCGGTGAACTGTTGCGGGTGGCAGCCGGCCTGCGGGTGGTGGCCTACGAGGATGGCTTCCTCGGAGACCGAGGGAGTTTCGTTCAGCGCATCGTCGCCCACCGCGAGGCCGAAGGCGGCGCTCACCCGGCTGTTCACCGGCTTGACGAGAGGCTCCGGCCAGGCGGCTAAAATCAGCGATCTGCAAGGAACCCTGATGAAACCGATTGTTGGCAGCATCGTCGCCCTGGTGACGCCGATGCACGAGGATGGCAGCGTCGACTATGCCGCGTTGCGCGCGCTGATCGACTGGCACATTGCCGAGGGGACGGACTGCATCGGCGTGGTCGGCACCACTGGCGAATCGGCCACGGTCTCGGTGGACGAGCACTGCGAGATCATCCGCGTGGCGGTCGAGCATGCTGCGGGCCGGGTGCCCATCATGGCCGGTGCCGGCGCCAACTCCACCGCCGAGGCCATCAACCTCTCGCGCTACGCCAAGGACGTCGGGGCCGACTGCACGTTGCAGGTCGTTCCCTACTACAACAAGCCCTCGCAGGAGGGCATCTACCGCCACTTCAAGGCGATTGCCGAAGCGGTGGATATCCCGATGGTGCTTTACAACGTGCCCGGCCGCACGGTGGCGGACATGCAGCACGACACGGTCATGCGCCTGGCCCAGGTGCCGGGCATCGTCGGCATCAAGGAGGCCACTGGCAACATCGAGCGCGCGGCTTGGCTGATCAAGCATGCGCCGGCAGGTTTCTCGGTCTACAGCGGCGACGACGGCACCGCCGTCACCCTGATGCTGTTGGGAGGCCATGGCAACGTGAGCGTCACCGCCAACGTCGCTCCGCGCGCGATGCACGAGTTGTGCATGGCGGCCATCGAAGGCAACGTCAAGCGGGCCCGTGAGATCCACCTGGGCCTGCTGGCACTTCACCGCCAGTTGTTCTGCGAGCCCAGCCCCGCGCCGGCCAAATGGGCGCTGGCGCAGATGGGCCGCTGCCGGCCCGGCGTGCGTCTGCCGCTGGTGGAACTCACCGAGGCCGGACAGGCTCTGGTGGGAGGCGCTCTGCGCGAATGTGGTCTGATCCGAGACTTGCGCGAACTTTCCTGAACCCGGTTTCAGCTGCCGATCCGGTGGCTGGCGACACGACATGCACCCCATGACCTCCAAATTTGCCCTCACGCCCGTGCGTGCCGCCACCCTCCTCCTGGCCCTGGGCCTCGGGGGCTGCTCGATGATCGAATCCGCGCTGCCGGGTGAGAAGTTCGACTACCGCAGCGGTGCCACCAAGACCCCCACACTGGAGGTGCCGCCCGATCTGACGCCTTTGGCCAAGGATGGCCGGTACCAGCCGCAAACCGGCACGGTCACTGCGTCGGGAATGGCCAGTGGCGCCCGGACGTCGGCAGCCGCCCCGGTGACCAGCACAGTGGCGCTGCAGCAGATGAACGAGATCCGCCTGGAGCGCTCGGGAAGTCAGCGGTGGCTGGTGAGCCCCCAGACGCCCGAGCAGATTTGGCCGCGTGCGCGTCAATTCTGGCTCGACCGGGGCTTTGCGATTTCCACCGAGAGCGCCGAGGCTGGCACCCTGGAAACCGACTGGGCCGAGAACCGAGCCAAACTGCCGAACGACATTGTCCGCAAGACGCTGGGCACGGTGCTCGATTCGCTGTTCTCCACAGGCGAGCGTGACCGTTTCCTGATGCGCATGCAGCGTGGCACGAACGGCACTGAGATCTACATCACCCACCGTGGCATCGAGGAGGTCCTGTTGGGCCGAGCGGCGGACGGCCAGGTGTCCTGGGTCAACCGCCCCGCTGAACCGCAACTCGAGCAGGAGATGCTGGCCCGCCTGATGGTGGCTCTCGGGGCCAAGGACGAGGTCGCCCGCGCTGCCGTGGCTACCGCTGCCGACACCGTGGCACCCAAGGCGCGCCTGGCCACCGGCCAGGCCGGCGCCGCGCTGGAGGTGGACGACGTGCTAGACCGCGCATGGCGCCGCATCGGCCTGGTGCTGGACCGCGGAGGGTTCACGGTGGAAGACCGTGACCGCGGCCAGGGCCT
>CAYJEC010000507.1:0-3023 GCA_964369025.1 uncultured Ideonella sp.
GTCTGGTGGTGATCTTCGAGAACTGCAAGCCGATCCTGGGCGAGAAGATCCGCTACTACCGCGACAAGGCCTTCATGTCGCGGCTGCTCAAGGCACCGACCGTGTCGCGCATGGACATGGACCTGCACCTGGCGCGCGTGCAGCAGCGTTGGCGCTATGCCGACGACGAACTGCCGGCAGGGCAGACGCTGAACCTGGAGTCGTTGGCACACGACACCAGGCTCTTGCCCGATTCCTTCGAAGGTCCGCCGGACCGTGTTGCCGACGAGCTGCTGGCTTTCTTCGACCATGGCGCGCCGGGCATACCTGGCATCGGCGGATCCATCGAGCCCCTCGCCGACGAAGACGGCGTCCTGCTGACCGACGAAGACGGCGTGCTGGTGGCCGAGAGCGGCGCGGCCCTGATGGCGCTCGATGTGGCAGCACTCGACGCCGACACCGAGGCGGCAACAGGCAGCGAACCCGCCGCGCCCCAACACCAATTCCCATCGTGAGACCGCGGGAGATCTGCCATGCGCCAAACCACCCCCCTGATCCCCTGGCTGCTCGTGCTCGCCTCGTGCAGCTCGCCGCCGAAGCCGCCCACCGTCGACGACTCGCAGAAGCGGCCGGTCAATTCCCAGATGGCCGTGGAACTGCAGGTCTGCAAGAACGACTTGCAGAACACGCGCCTGCTGGCCACCGATTCGGGCCGCGTGGCGGAGACGACCGCCGCCACGCTGGCCAACTTGGCCGCGCGTCAACAGATCCTTGCAGCCATGCAGGGGCCAGCGGGTCAACAGCCCAACGCCAACAGCGTCTTCACCGTCCGCTTCGACTTCGGCAGCACGCGCATGGTCATCCCCACGGATGTCGCCACAACCCTGGTCGAGGACGCCAAGGCTTCGCCCCTGGTCATGCTGCGCGGGCGCACCGACGGCACCAGCGACGCACCCGCTGAAAGCCGCATCGCCCGGGACCGGGCCGCCGCCGTGCGCGACTACCTGGTGGCCGCAGGCGTAGACCCAGCACGCATCCGCGCCACCTACCAGCCGGCCGGTGACCACGTCGCCGACAACGTAAGCGCCGGCGGGCGTGGCCTGAACCGGCGTGTCGAGATCGAGATGTACCGCGCGCTGCCGGTCGCGCTGACCACGACGGCCGTCGGCCAGCCCTGATTTGCCACCCAACCCACCATCGCGAGGTTGCCATGGATGCAGACAACTCCCCCGTCCGCCGAGCAGCACCCGCCCAGGGTGGCACCGTCGAGCCCGCCAACCGCGCGCCGGTGGCCATCGCGCGTTTTCAGACGCCGGACCAGGTCGCTGGCGAGCGCTACGAGATGCGCGATCCGTTCGCCGAGGTCACCTACCGGGCGAACACCCTCGCGGAGATGTTGGGCAAAGCCGAGCAACTGGGCAGCACGCGTTTCGTCGCGGTGGCCGAGGACGGCAAGCGCACCCCTATCCAGAAGGTCGACGGCGAGTGGCAGAGAGGCCAGCAGCGGCCGGCGGCACCCGAGCGCCCCCTGGACCCTGTGCCGCCGCGTGACGAGGTGCCCGGCACCACCAAGACACCGCTTCAACCCGAACGAGCCGACGGGAAAGCCATCGCGAAGATCGACGCCCAGGCCGAACGCAACGCCCTGGTTGCCCGTTTGGAATCCGCGCTGACTGACCGCTACATCATCAAACGCGCCCCGGTGACGGTGGGCGAGGTCACCATCGGCCGCACCGAGTACCGCTTCCGCGGCGACACCTCGCGTGTGGCCTTTACCGAGTCGACCTTCCGCCTGGCCACCGACACCAACAGCCCATCGGTCGCCCGATCTATGGTCGATGTGGCCGAAGCGCGCAACTGGAAGGCGCTGCGCGTCTCGGGCAACGAAGACTTCAAGCGCATGGTCTGGCTCGAAGCGTCGGTGCGGGGCGTCAAGACCCTGGGCTACGAACCGAACCCGGGTGACCTGGAAGTACTGAAGCGCGAACGCGAGGCACGTCTGGTTAACCGCATCGAGCCGGCCCGAGATGCCAGCAGCGGCGCCGCTGCGGCGCCAGCCGAGAAGGCATCCGCCCGCGGCGGCGGTGGCCGCAAGGCCGTGCTGGCCGCCATCAAGGCCGTGCTGGTCGCCAAGAAGGTGCCAGAGAAGCAGCGCGCGGCCGTGATGGCAGCCGCCACCGAGAAGCTGGCCCAGCGCATCCGCGACGGACAGGTGCCCAGGGTCAAGGTTTATGACAAGGCGGCGCCGTCACATCGGCCGGTCGTCGTGCCCACGCCGGAGCTGCAGCGCTCGCGCGAACGATCCACACCGGCACCCGTGCGGTGAGGTCACGTCGGTGGAAACGTCGGCTCATGGCATCACGGCGCCGTCGGCGGTCTACGAGATCGCCGGCCGGCGCTTCGAGATCGGCACCCGCGGCTTCGCAGAGGCTGTCGCCGACTCCCACGCGGCCCACCAGCGGCCCCGATGCATGTGCTTGGTCGAAGGCATCGAGATGTACGTGGCGCGCTTGGGCGATGGCTACATCGTCAAGCGCATGCCGGACACCGGCAGCCAACATGCGCCCGGCTGCCCGTCGTACGAGCCGCCTGCGGAGTCCTCCGGCCTGGGGCAGGTCTTGGGGTCGGCGATCACCGAAGACCCGGCCACGGGTGAAACGACCTTGAAACTCGACTTCTCGATGTCGAAGATCGCAGAACGCACCGCGATGCCGACAGTGGGTGGGGACAGCGACAGCGTGGCCAGCAGCGGCACGAAGCTTTCGTTGCGCGGGCTGCTGCACTACCTGTGGGACCAGGCCGAACTGACGCGCTGGCAGCCCGGGTTTGCGGGCAGACGCACCTGGAGCACGGTGCGCAAACATCTGCTGCAGGCGGCGGAGAACAAGATCGCGCGCGGCGACTCGCTGCGCACACGTCTCTACATCCCAGAGGCGTTTTCGGTCGATCAACGCGACGCCATCAACGCCAGGCGCGTGGCGCAGTGGTCGCAAGCCATCGCCGCACCCGGCAAGCCGCAGCACCTGATGCTGCTGATCGCCGAG
>CAYJEC010000508.1:0-3018 GCA_964369025.1 uncultured Ideonella sp.
GATGTAGTTGGCAATCGGCGTGGAGCCGACGAAGCTCACCGCCTTCACGTCCGGATGCGCCAGCAGGGTGTCGACCGCCAGCTTGTCACCCTGCACGACGTTGAACACGCCGTTCGGCAGGCCTGCCTGCGTGAGCAACTCGGCCATGAACAGGCTGGGCGAGGGGTCACGCTCGCTGGGCTTGAGGATGAAGGTGTTGCCAGTGGCCAGCGCCATCGGAAACATCCACATCGGGACCATGCAGGGGAAGTTGAACGGCGTGATGCCGGCCACCACGCCGAGAGGTTGGCGCAGCACCCAGTTGTCGATGCCGGTGCCCACCTGATCGGTGAAATCGGTCTTCAGCAGCTGCGGCGCGCCGCAGGCGAACTCGACGATCTCGATGCCGCGCGTGACCTCGCCCTGGGCGTCGGTGAAGACCTTGCCGTGTTCGGCGGTGATCATCGCGGCCAGCGTGTCCTTGTGCTGATTCAGCAGCGCCAGGAAGTTGTTCAGGATGCGGGCACGGCGCAGCGGCGGCGTCTCGGCCCAGGCCGGGAAGGCCGCCTGCGCACTGGCGACAGCGGCGTTCACCTCGGCCTCGCTGGCCAACGCCACCTGGCGCGCGACAGCGCCGGTGGCGGGGTTGAAGACGGCCTGGCGCCGCCCGCTCGTTCCGGCGCAGGCCTCGCCGCCGATGAAGTGGCCGATGTCGGTGGTGGCGGTGAAGGCTTCGGGTGCGCCCATGGCGGTCTCGCTGTCAGGGTGGGGAAGTCGCCAGTCTAGGCAGTGCGCCGGGCAGTGCCAATGGCCAGGCGCTGGATTCATTGTTCTGAAAGATGAACAATCGAAGCCTATGAGCAAGACCCAATCCCCCGGCGGCCGAGCGGCATCCCTGTGGACACCCATTCACGCCCTGACCGTTCTGGCCGAGGCCGGCAGCTTCACTGCGGCGGCACAGCGCCTGAACCTGAGCAAGGCGGCGATGAGCGCCCGCGTCGCCGAGCTGGAGCAGGCGGCCGGCGTGCCGCTGGTGCAGCGAACCACCCGAAGCATGCAGCTCACCGACGCGGGGCGCCAACTCGTTGCCAGCACCCAGGGCGCCTTCGCCACAATCGACCAGGCTTTCAGCGAGGTGCGGGATCTGGCCGCCTCACCCAGCGGCCGCTTGCGGGTCACAGCGCCAGTCGCCTTCGCGCGGCAATGCATCGTGCCGTTGCTGCCCGGCTTTCTGGCCGAGCATCCGGCCCTGCAGATCGAGCTCGACCTGTCGGACCGGCTGCGCCCGCTGGCTCAGGAAGGCTTCGACCTGGCCATCCGGCATACCAGCACGCCGCCGGACACCCATGTGGCCTGGATGCTCCGCGAAACCCGCACCCTGCTGCTGGCGAGCCCGTCCTACCTGGCGCGGCGCGCTCCGCCGGCGGTACCTGCGGACCTCAGCGGCCACGATTGCCTGACCTACCCGCGGCCCGGCGACACGGCAGCCTGGAGCTTTGCACCGATGCGGGTTGGTGCTTCGCCCGAACGTGTCAGCGTGCCTGTCCAGAGCCGCTTTGCGGCCAACAACAGCGAGGCGCTGCGGGAGGCGGCATTGGCTGGCTTAGGCATCGCGTTGTTGCCGGATTTCAGCGCCAGGGCGGCCATGGTTGCAGGTGATCTGATGCCTGTGCTCCCAGATTGGCAACCCGTTGGGGCATTCGGGAGCCACGTGTGGGCGATCCGCCCCTATACGGCACAGGTGCCCCGCGGCGTGCGGGCCCTGGTGGGCTGGCTAGCGGGCCGCATGGCGAAGGAGTAGGTGCGAATCGTCATCCTTATCGGCTGAACCGGCTCAAGGGCTGCTGCACAGAATCCGAAAACAGCCCATATCCGTCCGGAGACATCCCCATGGCCCTGCCTTCCTCGATGCACCTGACCCTGGCACGCCGCCTGGGCTTCGGGTTTGCCAGCCTGCTTTTCATGCTGCTGGTCGTGGCGGGCCTCAGCGTGGCCGAGTTGCGGGCCCAGGGCAACCGGGTGCGCGACATCGTCGGGGTCAAGAACGAGAAGCTGGCCCTGGCCAACGGCATGCTGGAGAGCATCAACAGCCTGGCCATCCAGGCTCGCTCCGTCACCCTGTTGACCGATGTGAAGGCCATCGATTCCGAGATGAAGGTCCTGAAGGACTCACAGGCTCGCTATGCCGCTGGCGAAAAGAATCTGCTGGATTTGATCGCTTCGACCCAAGCCACCGCCGAGGAGGCAGCCCTGGTGGCCGCCATCGTCGAATCGGGCAAGAAGACCATCCCGCTGATTGAGCGCGCTGCCAAGGAAGGCGAGATGGGCGCCGGCGTCGAAGCGACACTGACGCTGACCGAGGCCGTGAAGCCGGTTGAGACGGTGTGGCGCCAGAAGGTTGCGCAACTGATCGAACTGGTCCGCAAGGAGAACGCCGAGGCCGCCGAGGCCACGCTGGCGTCGCAGCAACGCGCTGTGGTCATGGTCGCGGCCCTGCTGTCGGGCGCCATGTTGCTTGGAGCCTTTCTGGCCTGGCGCACCACACGGAGCATCCCGGTGCCGGTGGGGCGCGCGGTGAAGGTGGCCGAACGCATCGCCGAGGGTGACCTCACTTCGACGGTAGAGATCACCTCCAACGACGAGATCGACCGCTTGCTGCAGGCCATTCATGGCATGCAGGATCGCCTGCGCACGCTGGTGGGCGACATCCGCCAGTCCGCCGAATCGATCCAGACCGCCAGCTCCGAAGTGGCTGTTGGCAATCAGGATCTGTCGCAGCGCACCGAGCAGACAGCGAGCAGCCTGCAGCAGGCGGCATCGTCCATGCACCAACTCACCAGCACGGTGAACCAATCGGCCGACGCCGCTTCCCAGGCCAACCAGATGGCGGCTTCGGCTTCCAGTGTCGCCCAGCGCGGTGGCGAGGTGGTGGCCCAGGTGGTGGCGACGATGGACGAAATTAACGCCAGCTCCCGCAAGATAAGCGACATCATCGGCGTGATCGATGGCATCGCCTTCCAGACCAACATCCTGGCGCTG
>CAYJEC010000509.1:0-3016 GCA_964369025.1 uncultured Ideonella sp.
CGCAGCCAGCACAGCAACCGCGACGTCGCCTGGAAGCGGCTGCGTTCGCGCCTCTACGACCACGAGATGCGCAAGCGCATGGAAGAGCAGCAGAAGCTGGAGGACACCAAGACCGATGTGGGCTGGGGGCACCAGATCCGCAGCTATGTGCTGGATCAGAGCCGCATCAAGGACCTGCGCACCAATGTTGAAATCTCCAACACCCAGAAGGTGCTGGACGGCGACCTCGATGCCTTCATCGCGGCCAGCCTCAAGCAGGGGCTGTGATCCCCACCCGGATCCCTGCCCTGTCGACACCCTGAAGAAGAACTGGATCACCCATCATGATGCGTGAAGGCGCTGCCCCCCTGGTCCGCCGCGAGGACTACCTTGCACCGGCCTACTGGATCCGCACCGCGGACCTGACCCTGGACCTGGACGCCGCGAAGACGATCGTCGCCAGCAAGCTGGCCATCGAACGCAACCTCGACCAGCCGGTGCAGCCGCTGCGCCTGCACGGCGAAGACCTGAACCTGCTGCGCGTGCTGGTGGACGGGCAGAGCGTCTCGTTCCGCCACGAGGACGGCATGCTGGTCATCGACGCCCCGGAGGCGCAGGCCTTCACGCTGGAGATCCGCAACACTGTCTGCCCGGAAAAGAACACCCAGCTCAGCGGCCTGTATGCCTCGGGCGGCGGCCTGTACACCCAGTGTGAGGCCGAGGGCTTCCGCCGCATCACCTACTTCCTGGACCGGCCGGATGTGATGGCTGTCTACACCGTCACGTTGCGCGCCGACAAGGCGAAGTACCCGGTGCTGCTGTCCAACGGCAACCTGATCGAACAGGGCACGCTGGACGCTGGCCGGCATTTCGCCCGCTGGCACGACCCCTTCCGCAAGCCCAGCTACCTGTTTGCCGTGGTGGCAGGCAATCTGGTGGCCCGCGAACAGCGCGTGCGCAGCCGCAGCGGCAGCGAGCACCTGCTGCAGGTCTACGTGAAGCAAGGCGACCTGGACAAGACCGAGCATGCGATGAATTCACTGGTCGCTTCCCTGGTCTGGGATGAGGCCCGCTTCAAGCTGCCGCTGGACCTGGATCGTTTCATGATCGTCGCAGTGAGCGACTACAACATGGGCGCGATGGAGAACAAGGGGCTGAACATCTTCAACACCCAGTTCGTGCTGGCCAGCCCTGCGACCGCCACCGATGCCGATTTCGACGGGATCGAAAGCGTGGTCGCCCATGAGTACCTCCACAACTGGACGGGCAACCGCATCACCTGCCGCGACTGGTTCCAGCTCTCGCTGAAAGAGGGCCTCACGGTCTTCCGTGACCAGGAATTCAGCATGGACATGGCCGGCAGCGCTTCGGCACGCGCGGTGTGCCGCATCGGCGACGTGCGCAAACTGCGTGAACGCCAGTTTCCCGAAGACGGCGGCCCGATGGCCCACCCTGTGCGGCCGGACACCTACCAGGCGATCGACAACTTCTACACCTCCACCGTCTACGAGAAGGGTGCCGAGGTCGTGCGCATGATGCACACCCTGGTCGGCCGCGAGGGTTTCGCCGCCGGCATGAGCCTGTACTTCGCGCGCCACGACGGCAGCGCCGTGACCTGCGACGACTTCGCCCAGGCGATGGCCGACGCCAACCCAGGCAGCGCGCTGGCCTCCCACCTGGAGCTGTTCAAGCGCTGGTACGCCCAGGCGGGCACGCCGCGCCTGATGGCCCGCGGCCAGTACGATGCTGCGGCCGGCACCTACACGCTGGATCTGAGCCAGTCGAACGCGCCGTCTGCCGGCCAGCCCGTCAAGCTGCCGCAATTGCTGCCGGTCGCGCTGGGCCTGGTCGGGCGCGACGGACAAGCGTTGCCGCTGCAACTCGAAGGCGAGTGGTCGGCGGCTGGTACCGAGCGTGTGCTGGTGATGACCGAGGCGCAACAGCGCTTTGTCTTCGTCAATGTCGCTACCGACCCGGTGCCGTCGCTGATGCGCGGCTTCTCGGCACCGGTGGCCCTCGACGACGGGCTCTCCGACGTCGACATGCTGGTGCTGCTGGCCCACGACAGCGACGCCTTCAACCGCTGGGAGGCCAGCCAGAGACTGAGCCTCTCGCGCCTGCTCGCCGCGTTGCCGGGCGATGGGGTTGCGGCGCTGGACGACGCTTTTGTTGGCGCCATGCGCCGACTGCTGCGTGACCCCGCGCTGGACCCGTCCTTCAAGGAACTCGCCCTGACGCTGCCCTATGAGGGTTATGTGGCCGAGCATTGCAGTTCTGTCGACCCGCAGCGCATCCATGCCGTGCGCGAGGCGATGGTGGATCAACTGGCTGCCCGCCTTCACGAGGATTGGGTCTGGGCCTACGAGCAGCACCAGGTGACCGGGGGCTACCGGCCCAACGCCGAGCAAAGCGGCCGGCGCGCGCTGGCCAACCTGGCGCTGGCCATGTTGACGCGCCATGCGGTGGAACATGGCGAGGCCCATTGGCCTGGCCGCGCCTACCAGCGCTTCAAGGATGCCGGCAACATGACCGACCGCCTCGGCGCACTCGTGGCCCTGGTGGGGGCGCATGCCGAACTGGCAGGGCCGGCGCTGGAGCGTTTCCACGCGCAGTTCCAGGGCGACGCGCTGGTGATGGACAAATGGTTCGCCCTGCAGGCACGCGCACCGGAGCGCGATGGCCGCGTCTTCGCACGAATCAAGCAGTTGGTCCAGCACCCGGACTTCAAGCTGCAGAACCCGAACCGGACCCGCGCCCTGCTGTTCTCGCTGACGAATCACAATCCAGCCGCCTTCCACCGGGCCGACGCTGCGGGTTACGTCTTCTGGGCCGAGCGCCTGATCGAGCTCGACGCCATCAACCCGCAGATCGGTGCCCGCTTCGCACGCGCGCTGGACCGTTGGCGCGACTTGGCCGAGCCGTATCGCTCGGCCGCGCGGGAAGCCATCGCACGCGTCGCCGGCAAGACTGACCTCTCCAGCGACACCGCCGAGATCATCCAGCGTGGCCGGGATGTGATCATCGAGCAGGTCAAGGC
>CAYJEC010000510.1:0-3015 GCA_964369025.1 uncultured Ideonella sp.
CCGCGCCCCCGCGGCGCCGGCGCGCCCCCCCCCCCGGGGCCCCGCGACCCGCCCGGCGGGTGGGGCCAGGTACCCCTGGCACCGGGTGCCCCGGTATTCAGCCCAGCAGCGAGAGCAGCGGGCCGGCGCCGCCCATCTTGAGCATTTGCGTGGCGGCGTAGTGCTGGACCTGCGCCATGCGCAGGTTGGCGAACTCGCGCGCCGGGTCGGCGTCCACCTGCCGGCCGTAGGAGCGGGCGGTGCTCTCGAACTGCAGGTCGATCTGGTCCGACACCGCCTGCAGGCGAGACTGCCCGGCGCCCAAGGTGGCGCGGTGAGAGCCGATCGACTCCAGCGCCTTGTCGATGGCATCGATGCTGGTCTTGCTGCCTGCGGCGGTGGCGACGCTGCCACCGGTGGCGGCCGACAGATCGGGGTCGCTGCGCAGATCCGGGGTGGTCAGCGTGAGGGTGTCGCCGGAGCCGGCACCGGTGGAGACCTGGCGCGCTCCGGCGTCCTCGCCCAGCAGGTGCTGTCCGTTGAAGCTGGTGCCGCCGACCACCCGGCTGACCTCTTGGCTGAGTTGCTGGTATTCCTTGTCCAGGCTGGCCCGGTCGGCGTCGCTGTTGGTGCCGTTGCGCGACTGCACCGCCAGCTCGCGCATGCGCTGCAGGTTCTCGGACACCGAGCCCAGGGCACCATCGGCCACCTCGGCCATCGACATGCCGTCCTGCGCGCCGCGCTGGGCGGCCTGAAGGCCGCGCAACTCGGCGGCGAAACGTTCGGAAATGGCCGACCCTGCAGCGTCATCGGCAGCGCTGTTGATGCGCCGCATCGTGCCGATTCGCTCCAGCGACGTGTTCCAACGCTGGGTGGCGGTGTCCAGCGGGCGCCAGGAGGAGAGGGCGTTCAGGCTCATCATGCCGGCGTGCATCGTCCGGCCCGGGCTCCATGTGAGCGCCGGGGGCCCAGGCGGCGTGGGGCGGCGTGACTTTCGGCACGCCGCGGCGGCTAGGAGGCTGTCGGGCTGTGGGTCGGGCCCGCGCCGGGGTGAGTTGCGGTTCCAGTCTAGGCGACGGCGAGGCGTGTGGCCGAGCCACACAACGAGCCGGCAACGACGAATGGTGCCGCAAATCACCCCGGCCCTGCGGGTTGGGCCCGGAAACCGGCTGATCCGTCGTTGCAAATGCTCGCGATACCGCCCGGTATCGCTGCGCTTTGCGCCTAGTCTGAGCCGGCTTCCAGGCCCAACGCGGGCCCGACCCAAAGCCCGACAGCCTCCTACAGCCGGGCGGCCAGCCGCGTGCCTTGGTCGATGGCCCGCTTGGCGTCGAGCTCGCCGGCCTCGAAGGCGCCACCAATCAGGTGGGTCGGGATGCCAGCGGCGTGCAAGGGGGCCTGCAGCTCGCGCAGCGGCTCCTGGCCGGCGCACAGCACGATGGTGTCGGCCTCCAGCAGCGTGCCGTTCTTGCGCTCGGGGCCGAAGCTGACGAACAGGCCGCCGTCGCCGATGCGCTCGTAGTTGACGCTCGCCAGCATCTCGACCCGCTTCATCTTCAGCGCCGCGCGGTGGATCCAGCCGGTGGTCTTGCCCAGGCCGGCGCCGTGCTTGCCGGCTTTGCGTTGCAGCAGCGTGATCTGGCGCGCGGGCTCCTCGGCGGCCGGGCGCTGCACACCGCCGCGCGTGGCGCCAGGATCGGTGACACCCCACTCGCGCTGCCAGGCCGCCAGGTCCAGCGTGGTGGATGCGTGGCCGAGGTCGGCACCTGCGGCCAGGTACTCGGCGACGTCGAAGCCGATGCCGCCGGCACCGACGATGGCCACACGCTGGCCCACCGTGCAGCGCTGGCGCAGCACGTCGATGTAGCTGACCACACTGGGGTGGTCCTGGCCGGGGATGCGCGGGTCGCGCGGGGTCACGCCGGTGGCGACCAGCACCTCGTCATAGCCGGCGGCCAGCAGCGCGGCGGCGTCCACACGCCGGCCCAGGTGCTGGTGCACGCCGGTCAGCTCCAGCCGGCGGCGGAAGTACCGCAGGGTCTCGCTGAACTCCTCCTTGCCGGGAATGCGGCGCGCCAGGTTGAACTGCCCGCCAATCTCGGCCTCACCCTCGTGCAGGTGAACCTCGTGGCCACGCTCCGCCAGCGTGGTGGCCGCCGCCAGGCCGGCCGGGCCGGCGCCGACCACCGCGATCCGCCTTTTGGCACGGGTGATCGGGGTGATGCGCAGCTCGGTCTCGTGGCAGGCGCGAGGGTTGACCAGGCAGCTCGACATCTTGGCCACGAAGGTGTGGTCCAGGCAGGCCTGGTTGCAGGCAATGCAGGTGTTGATCTCGTCGGCACGGTTCTCGCGCGCCTTGTTCACGAACTCGGCATCCGCCAGGAAGGGCCGGGCCAGGCTGACCATGTCCGCCGCGCCGTCTGCCAGCACCTGTTCGGCCACCTCCGGAGTGTTGATGCGGTTGCTGGTGACCAGCGGCACGGCCAGGCCGGCTGCGCGCAGCTCGGTGCGCAGCTTCTTTGTCACCCAGGCGAATGCCGCCCGCGGCACGCTGGTGGCGATGGTGGGCACGCGTGCCTCGTGCCAGCCGATGCCGGTGTTGAGAATGGTCGCGCCGGCCTCGGCCACCGCCTTGCCAAGCATGACCACCTCGTCCCAGGAACTGCCGTCCGGGATCAGATCGATCATCGACAGGCGGTAGACGATGATGAAATCCGGCCCCACCGCCTCGCGCACCCGGCGCACGATCTCCACCGGCAGCCGCATGCGGTTGGTGTACGAGCCACCCCACTCGTCAGCCCGGTGGTTGGTGTGGGTGACGAGGAACTGGTTGATGAAGTAGCCCTCGCTGCCCATGATCTCGACACCGTCGTAGCCGGCCTCGCGGGCCAGCCGCGCGCAGCGCACGAAGGCGCGGATCTGGCGCTCGATGCCGCGCACCGACAGCTCGCGTGGCGTGAACGGCGAGATCGGGCTCTGGATGCGCGAGGGCGCCACGCACAGGGGCTGGTAGCCGTAGCGCCCGGTGTGCAGGAT
>CAYJEC010000511.1:0-3013 GCA_964369025.1 uncultured Ideonella sp.
GGCTGGCCCCCTGTCTGGTCAGGCCTCAATCGTTGGTTTCAATAGCTGGCTTCAATAGCTGGCCCTCAGGGTGACGCCCGAGAACGCGGTATAGCCGCGCACCATGATGTAGTAGTCACCTGCCGACGTGGAGCTGACCGTGCAGGTCTCGTTGTTGCCGGACTGGTAAGGACGGCACAGGTAGGTCGTGGTGGTCGGCCGTGAGCCGAAGCGGGTGTAGAGATCCGCGTCGCCCGTGCCACCCGAGATGGTCACGGTGAGCACCTTGGCGGCCGGGGTGTTGATCCGCCAGTACTGCGTGCTGCCTGCTGCGCCGGAGATCGTGATCGCCTGGCCATTGGTCAGCATCGGATCGCCACCGCCGCCGCCAGCGGTGTAGGTGGCCGTGAGCGTGACACCGCTGTATGCCGAGTACGCGTTGAGCATCACGTAGTAGGTTCCGGCAACCGGCGCAGTGACGGTGCAGGTCTCGGCATTGCCGGTCTTGTAGGGCCGGCAGTCGTAGACCGACAGGGTCGGCCGGGCACCGCGCTTGGTGTAGAGATCGGCATCGCCCGTGCCACCCGACATGGTGATCGTCAGGGTGGACTGGCCGGCCGGCACGACGATCTTGAAGAACGCCTGCGAGCCGGTCGCCCCGCTCAGGCCGGAGACCGGCACGCCGCTGGACAGAACCGTCTCGGTACCGCCGCCGCCGCCCCCACCCGGGTTGGGCACCGGCACGCCGACGGCCTGCCAAGCGTTGGCCACCGCGGTCTGCTCGGCCAAGGTATAGCCCAGGTTGATCGCCGCCTGCACCGACGCGTTGCCAGCCGCGAGGAAGTTGGAACTGGCGGTCAGGATGTTGACGTTGGCTTCATAGAAGACCCGGATCGCCTTGGCCATGCCCAGACCGGTCACGTTGATGGTCGACTTGCCACGTGGGTGGGTGCCGCCTTGCGACAGCAGGTAGAACGCCAGGTTGGCGATGCCCGAGCTGTAGTGAACGTCCACATTGCCGACGCCGGCGACATAGAAGTCCTTCGACGCGCCGTCGGCGGCCGGGTCGTTCATGTAGCGCAGGGCCGGCGCGAGGATGTCCTCACCGATCTTCCAGGTGTCCGCCGACACCGTCAGCGTGCCGGTCTTGCCACCGTCGACATAGGCCTCGGTGAATGCACCGAAGATGTCGGACATCGCCTCGTTCAGGCCGCCCGATTCGCCCGAATAGATCAGGCCGGACTCGTTTTCGGTCACGGCATGGGTCAGCTCGTGGGCAGTCACGTCCTGCCCGCGGGCCAGCGGCTGGCAGCCCTGGCTGACGTTGCCGTCTCCGTAGACCATCTGGGTGCCGTTCCAGTAGGCGTTGCAGTAGTTGGTGCTGTAGTGCACCGAGCTGATCAGGGCCGCGCCGGCATTGTTGTAGGAGTCGCGGTTCCAGAACGCCTTGTAGGCCTCGTAGGTGGCGCCGCTGCCGTCGTAGGCAGCGTTCACGTCGACGTCGGTGGTGGCCGCCTGGCCTTCGGACCGCTTGAGCGTGCCGGGCAGGCTGGTGCCGCTGTTGGCGCTGTAGACCTTGCGGTTCTCCACGAAGTGGATCTGCGGATGAACGCCGATGATGGCGCCGCTGTCGACATCGACATAGACCTTGTCACGGACAGGATCCTGGCCGCGCTGGCCGGTCACCACCGTCTCATAGGCCATGTGGCGCCCGCCTTCTGGCGTGACGAAGTAGACCTTGCGCGGCGGCGTGCTCGCCATGCCGGCAAAGCGCGCATCGGCGGCCACCGCCGGATGCACCGCGCTCGCGCCGATGTCACGCTCGCCCAGGCTGGCGGCGATGTCCCCGCGGCCGGTGCCGTTGATGGCGAAGACACGGCCCTTGCCGTCCACATGGACAACCATGTCACCCCCCACGACCGGCAGGCCGCGGTGGGTCAGGTTGTACCGCAGATGCTGGTTGCCCATCGGGTCGACATTGACCTTGCGCAGTTGCAGGGCCGCCGGCCGCAGCCGCATCGCCGCCAACACCGGCGCCAGCACCGGGCGCATCGTCGACTCAGTGGCGGCCAGGGAGGTGGCGTTGAACTTGGGCACCTGGCCCAGGTCGCCGCGCAGAAAGGTCGGCATGCCGTCGGGGGCGGCTTGGACCACCTCCACCGAACTCAGCGCACCGAGGGCTCGTGCAATGTCGTCTGGCGTGTTGCCGGGCACCGCGGCCATCGCCGTGGTGGCCAGCACCAGGCCCGACGCCAGGCCGGCGATCAGCCGGCCTTTGACCCAATCAAACGGATGTGAACTCATCTTGCATTCCTAATCACGTTGTCGTGCACGCGCGGTAACGCGTGATGCCATGTCGTCCTCACGCGCCAGGTTGGACGCGCCGGAGCATGCTCCGGCTGTGACAAACCCGTGTACATCCCCATGATCCCTTTGGGAGCCCCCCAAAGCGTAACGGGTTGAAAGCGTGGGCTCAGCTGCGGGCCAGTTCCAGGGTGAGGCAGTTGCGGCCCTGCACCCGCTCGTAGCTCCAGGCCGACACAGCCTTGCGGGTCAGCAACAAGCCAAGGCCGCCGGGCACGGCATCGTCGATCGATGTCGGCAGCGGCGGCGGCGCCGCCTGGGTGGGGTCGAAGGCCGGGCCATCGTCTTCGAAGCGCAGCACCAACGCGCCGGGGGCTGCCTGCACCATCAGGTCGGTGTGACGCCCGCCGCGCGCCGGCCCGGCATGCCACAGCTGGTTCATCAGCACCTCTTCCAGCACCAGTTCCACCTGGTAGACGGTGCGTGGCGTCAAGCCCTCATCGGCGAGGAACGCCAGCACCTGCTGGCGCGCGGGCTCCAGTGCCGCGAGCTCGCACGGCACCTGCAGGCGCAAGGTGCGGGGCGAAGTCTCAGCCGGCAAGCCTGGCAAGGGCCTCTGCCTCGGTGTCGACGATGGGGATGTCTGGTCCAGGGCCACATCGTCGAGGACGCCGCGCACCAGATCCCCGGCACCGAACAGCACCAGTGGCTGGCCTTTGGACGCCATGCT
>CAYJEC010000512.1:0-3007 GCA_964369025.1 uncultured Ideonella sp.
CGGAGAAGGCGATCGAGCCCGCCAGCGCCAGCAGCAGGCCGGCCCAGCGCGACGCTGGCGCGGCCAGGCCGGCAGCGGTCACGTCGTACCCTCGTCGGTGCCGCGTTCGAGCCGCACGCTGCGGCGCGCGGCGTGGTCCTCCGGCGGGTTGCGCTGCAGGCCCCATTCGCTGTCGAACCGCTGGAAGCCGACGGATTCGTAGATGTGGATCGCCACGTCGTCCGGGTCGGCGCACATCAGCAGTTCGCCCAGGCCCCAATGATCGAAGCCCCATTGGCTGACGCCGTGGACCAGCGCACGGCACAGGCCGCGGCGGCGCCAGTTCGGGTGGGTGAGCACGTTCTGGAAGCGGCCCAGGCGGCCGTCGCGCAGCAGCCCGCAATTGGCCACCAGCGTGTCACCGCACCACAGCCCGAACCACTCGCCCAAGCCGGCCTCGTGGATCAACGCGAACCGCTCCATCTGCTTGCGGCAGAAGCGCGCCCAGCCCTCGGGCTCGAAACCCTGCGGGTCCGACGCCTGCAGCGCCACGATGGCATCGAGCTCGCTGCCGAAGTCAATCGGCCGAAGCTGCAGCGCCGCCGCGCTGGCCACCGGCGCCATGTGCAGTTGGCCGGGCTGCAGGCGCATCGTGGCGGTCTCGATGATGTCGAAGCCGGCTTCGCGCCAGGCCGGCAAGGCCCCCGCCGCGGGCGGCAGGCTGTTGACGCCGATCGCCACATGGCGCACGCCAGGGCGGCCGTGCGCGACCTCCTGCTCGAAGCGTTGCAACCAGTGCGCCAGATCCCCATCGGCCGGGGCGTCGGCAATCATGAGGCAGTTGCCCCAGAAATAGCCCTCGTGGCCCGGGCTGCACACCACCACGCAATCGTCGAGTTCGCGCACCTCGGCGCCGAAGCGGTGCAACAGGAAATCGGTGCGCCAGCCGGGGCGGAAGTCAGCGACCTTCATCGGCGTGCGTCATGTCAGTACCCCACGGCTGCACCATCGCGCCGGGGGTCGCTCGCCGCCACGTAGCCTTCGACGGCTGGATCGCCCTGGCGCCAGATGAACTGCCCGGCGCCGAAATCCTGGTAGCTGTCGCTGATCTGCTCGATCTGATGGCCCAGCGCCTGCAGGCCGGCCACGGTGTCGCTGCGCATGCTCGATTCGGCGTTGATCTGCAGGCCCTGGTTGAAGCGCCAGCGTGGGGCGTCGCAGGCGGCCTGCGGGCTCTGGTGGTAGTCCAGCATGCGGACGAGGGTCTGGAGGTGGCCCTGTGGCTGCATGTTGCCGCCCATCACGCCGAAGCTCATCTGCGGTTCGCCGTCGCGCGTCAGAAAGGCCGGGATGATGGTGTGGAACGGCCTCTTGCGCGGGGCCACCACGTTGGGGTGGGCGGCGTCCAGGTGGAAGCCGTGCCCTCGATTCTGCAGGCTGATGCCCCAGCCCGGCACCACCACGCCCGATCCGAAGCCCATGTAATTGCTCTGGATGAAGCTGACCATCATGCCGGAAGCATCCGCCGTGCTGAGGTAGATGGTGCCGCCCTTCACCGGGTTGCCGGCGCCGAACTCCTGCGCCTGCCCCGGCTTCACGAGGCGGGCGCGCTCGGCCAGGTAGCCGTCGTCCAGCAGGTGCTCGGGCTTGACTTGCATGGTGGACGGGTCCGAGACGAAGCGGTAGGTGTCGGCGAAGGCCAGCTTCATCGCCTCGATCTGCAGGTGCTGGCTCTCGACGCCGTCGGGGTCCAGCGAGCCGATGTCGAAATGGCGCAGGATGCCCAGCGCGATCAGCGCCGCGATGCCCTGGCCGTTGGGCGGGATCTCGTGCAAGCGGTAGCCGTGGCGGTAATCCACCTCGATGGTGTCGACCCACCCAGGCTGGAAGCTGGCGAGATCGTCTTCGGTCATGGCGCCGCCGTGGGCCCGCGCATGGGCTGCGATGGCCGCCGCAACCTCACCGCGGTAGAAGGCTTCCCCATGGCTCGCGGCAATGGCCCGCAGCGTGCGCGCCGCTGCCGGCAGGCGGAACAGTTCACCAACCTCCGGTGCGCGGCCATGTGGCAGGAAGGTCTCGGCGAAGCCCGGCTGCGTCACCAACTCTCGCACTCGCGCGGCCAGGGCCCACTTCTGCTGCACGATCACCGGCACCGCGTAGCCGCGCTCGGCGATCTCGATGGCCGGGGCCATCAGGTCGGCAAACGGCAATCTGCCATAGCGCCCTGACAGCGCGGCCCAGGCGGAGACGGCGCCGGGCACGGTGACGCTGTCCCAGCCCCGGGCCGGAGGCGACTTGCCGTCCGCACCGTGCCGGGAGCGGTGGTAGGCCGGGTTCCAAGCCTGCGGCGCGTGGCCCGAGGCATTGAGGCCTTGCAGCCGCTGGCCGTCCCAGACGATCGCAAAGGCGTCCGAGCCCAAGCCGTTGCTGCAAGGCTCGACCAGGGTCATCACCGCCGCCGTGGCGACGGCGGCATCCACCGCATTGCCGCCCGCCGCCAGCATGCGCAAACCGGCCTGTGCGGCCAGCGGGTGCGAGGTTGAAACGATGTTGCGGGCAAACACCGGCGATCGGGCCGACGGGTAGCCGGTGCCCCAGTGGAAATCATGTCTCATCGTGGGTCTCCTGCCGCCAGTCTGCCACCGATCAGCGCTGCGAGCCTTGTCGTTCAGTCGATCGAGCGCTCGGCGATGTAGCGTTTCACCTTGGGTGGCGCATCACCCAGGTGGAAGCCAAGCCGCTGCACCCGGAGGCCGATGTCGCTCGCGGTGAACCGCTCGTGGCGCCGCTGGTGCTCAACCCAGTTCTCGTCGAGAAAGTACTCGACGTACCGGCCGGGCACCGAGGTGTCGCGCAGCAGGGCCCAGCTCAGCGCCCCCTGGCGCAGGCGGGCGCTGCGGGTGGCCTGCATCACCTGCGAGAACTCCGCTGCGCGCGCTGGGTCGATGTGGTATTCCACCGTGACCATCACCGGGCCATCGTCGGGCTCGACCTCGATGGCCACCTCGGGCAGGCTGGCGGGCACGGC
>CAYJEC010000513.1:0-3007 GCA_964369025.1 uncultured Ideonella sp.
GATGCGGCCCGCGGGTCCGCTGCAACTGAAGGCAGGGCAGTCCGTCGAACTGAAGTCGGGCGGCCTTCACATCATGATGATGGCGTTGAAGCAGCAGCTCAAGGCGGGCGAAGCCGTGCCGTTGACGCTTGAGTTCAAGGCGACGGACGGCAGCATCTCGAAGGTGGAGGTCAAGGCCATCGCAGGCTTCGCGCCGCCCGCGCCGTGACGGTCGAACACCGGCCATCGCTGCGTGACGCTCATCGCGGCCAAGCGCATTGGACCCTCTTGTTCCTGACCTGGCTGATCGCCTTGCTGGCCACGGCCGGTGCGCTCTTTCTGGGCGAGGTGATGGGCAAGACACCCTGCGTGCTGTGCTGGTACCAGCGCATCGCGATGTTTCCGCTGGTGCTGGTGCTCGGCATGGGGCTGTTCGCATTGGACGCGCGCAGCGTGCGCTACGCAATGCCCCTGGCCGGCGCTGGCTGGGGCATCGCCGCCTACCACCTGCTGGTCTTCTGGGGCGTGGTGTCCGAAGGGCTCGTGCCGTGCGGCAAGGGATTGTCCTGTGCCGACGCAGACGTGCAGGTGGCTGGTGTGGTGCCGATTCCGTTGTTGTCCCTGGCGGCGTTCACGGGCATCCTGGTGGCGTTGTGGGTGGCAAGAGGAAGGGCAGGGAGGGCAAAGGCATGAACAGGAAATGGATCGTTCTGGGTACGGCCGTGGTGGTCGTTGTGGCTTTCGTGGCCGGCGTGGTGGTCTTCACGAGCCGCTCCAACCAGGAAGTGAAGCAGGCGGTGCAGTCGAACGGCGATGCGTTGGTCAGGCCGCACTCGCCCATCTTCGGCAATCCCGCGGCGAAGGTGACCATCGTCGAATTCTTCGACCCGTCCTGCGAGACCTGCCGGGCCTTCTATCCGATCGTCAAGCGCATGGTCAACGCGAGTTTCGGCCAGGTCAGGCTCGTCGTTCGCTATGCGCCGCTGCATCAGGGATCCGACACGGCGATCAAGATCCTCGAGGCGGCGAGGCAACAGGGCAAATACTGGGAGGCGCTGGAGCGGGCCATGGCCACGCAGCCCCAGTGGGCCGCGCACGACCGCGCCCAGCCAGAGATGATCTGGGACCTCATCGGTGACATCGGCCTGGACATGGTGAAGGCCAAGGCGGATGCCAATGAGCCGGCCATCGAGCAGTTGCTGCGGCAGGACATTGCCGACATGCAGGCCTTGAAGGTGAATCGCACACCCGGATTCTTCGTCAACGGCACGCCGCTGCGTGAGTTCGGCGACGTGCAGTTGAAGGCGCTCGTCGAGCAGGAACTCAAGAAGGCCGGTGCGCCCTGAGATGAGGGTGATTCACGGGGTGATCCGCACCCGGATGTTCACGGGCACAGCACTGGCGTTGGACCATTGACAGCAGTCGTCATGGCTCGCGCCCGGAGCGAGGCGGCCCGTTGCTGCGGCGACAGCCGAGATGCCTCCCTTGCGCCTCGCGGCACTTTCCTGGTGAAAGTGGTGACCGCCGAACTGTCGGGTTATCGTGGTGCAGAGGTGGTCCACTGCGCGTCCGCGATCAGCCTCGTGGAGCGTGCACGCAGCTTTGCGCCGGCGGGATCTGCGTCCGACCAGTGGTAGCCGCGGTCCAGCGGCACCGACGAGCCGGCCAGTTCGATGAAGCGCAGGTCTCCCGCTTCCCCTGAAACGTCGACGGCCTGGAGCCGCCCGTCCCATTCGAAGGCGAAGCGGTGCGTGCCGGGTGCCAGGCGCAGCCGGATCAGCGAGCGCGGCAGCGTTCCGATCGGCGTCCCGCCATCCACGACTACCGCCAGCGGTCGAACGGCATCCGCCCATGCGGATCGCACCACGTACACCGTGAGCACGCCGGGTGTCGCCTCGAAGCGCTTGGCATCGGCCTCCGTCGCGGCGTTGGGGACGGGCTCTGGCGTGCAGACCGTGCGCCTGGTACGCGGCGTCGTCATGCAGTAGGTCCGGCTGTCGCCGGCACGCGGCTCGGGCGCGCTGGCGCAGCCTGTCAGGGCAGTGGCGGCGCCTGCGCCGAACACAAATTTCCTGCGCGAGATCATCTGATCCTCCGGTGTGGGGCCTCGTTCGTTGACCGTGCGCAGCGCTCCTGCTCGGCAACGCGGCTTACTTCAGCGTGAACCGTGCTGCGACCGCTGGCTTGCCGTTGAGCGCGACGTCGGCCAGCACCTTGGTGCCCGCGCCGATCTTGAAGCTGCCCTTGGCTTCGAGCTTGTCGCCCGCCAGCGCCAGCGGCGCCTCGGTCTTGTCGTTGCCGTTGAACACCGTGACCTTGCCGGTGGCGCTGGTCAGCTTCATCGCCTTGCCGTGGTCGCTGACGTGGATGACGATGAGGTCTGGCTTGGCGACGAGTTCCATGTCGCCGGCCTTGGTTTCGACGACGACGCCGCCCTGCTTGGGTTGGTGGTCTTCGGCCGCGAGAGCCGGCGAGGCCGCGGCGGCGGCGAGCAGAAGAGTGGTGAGAAGGTGCTTCATCGAGATTCCTTGGTGGTTGTGAATGACGGGTGCGATCAGTGGATGGGCGTCGCACTGACCACGTCGAAGACGGTAATCCAGCCGGCAACCGCCTGACCCGTGCGTGCGGCCTCCATGAGCGCGGCCGAGAGGGCCTCGACCTCGCCGTCCTCGCACAGCAGTTCCAGCTTGTATTCGTTGACCACCTCGTCGCCGAGGTCCATCGCATAGTGCTGCTCGTCGCTGTCGAGCGGCAGCAGCGAGCCCTTGACGATGTAGACGGCGAGGTTGTGGCGGCGGCCGCCGCGGGCGCTGCCCCAAGCCGGGCTGTCCTTCAGTGCCGCGATCACGTCGGCGATGCGGCTGAGATGCACGTAGGCCTTGATTTCCTTCATGGCGTCTCCTGGGTGGGTTGGGGCAGCACGGCGGCTGGCGCGGTTTCTGCGTCTTCGGCCGCATCACGCGCGCGCTGCCTGGCCTCGGCGCGCGACTCGGACCATTCGTAGATCAGCGGCAGCAACAGCAGCGTC
>CAYJEC010000514.1:0-2998 GCA_964369025.1 uncultured Ideonella sp.
GGCCGGGCGGGCGCTGATATGTCCGTCGTCGACATCCGCAATGTCTCTCAGACCTTCGGCCACGGCGAGCTGGCGGTGCAGGCGCTGAAGCCCACCAGCCTGACCGTCGAGGCTGGCGAATTGGTGGCCTTGCTCGGGCCCAGCGGCTCGGGCAAGAGTACGCTGCTGCTGGCCATCAGCCTGATTCAGCCACCGACCACCGGTCGCATCGAGATCGATGGTCAGGTTCTCCACGACGAGGGCCCCACCGGGATCGACGTGCGGGCCTTCCGTCGCCGCAAGATTGGCTTCATCTTCCAGCAGCACAACCTGATCCCCTTCCTGACGGCGCTGGAAAACGTGGCGCTGATGCTGCAGATCAATGGCGTGGGGCGGCGTGAGTCCATGCGGCGCGCACGCGAGGTGCTGGGCTACCTGGAGATCGGCCACCGCGCTGGTTCACTGCCGGCGCAGATGTCCGGCGGCGAGCAGCAGCGGGTCGCGATTGGGCGCGCGCTGGCCAACGAGCCGGCGCTGATCCTGGCCGACGAGCCGACCGCCGCGCTGGACACCGAGCGCGGCACCAAGGTGATGGCGATGCTGCGCCGGATCGCGCGCGAACGACGTTCGGCGGTGATCGCCGTGACCCACGATCACCGGATGATCGCGGGCTTCGACACGGTGTACCACCTCGACGACGGGCGGCTGGCCCAGGTCGAGCACGGCGCCCCCTCAGCCGAGGTGTCGCCGGCCTGAGATGGGACACGCGGTGCCGGGGTACCGGCCCCACCCGCCGAGCGGATGCTCAGCCGGCTTTGGGCGGCCCGGCGCTCGGCTGAGCGCTCGAAGCCACCCAGGCGTCGCGCCTACCTGCCGTGGTGTTGCATCGCGTGACCACCCATCGACCCGCCCATCTGGCCGCCCTGGTGGCCGAAGCGCTTGTCGGCGGTGGCCTTCTGCTCGGGCGTCAGGGTCGCATACAGATCCTTCAGTGCCGAGTTCATCTTCTCCATGCCGGCGACGCGCTGCTTCATCGTCTCGGTGTGCTGGGCCATGCGGTCGGGTGTCGAGGCGGTGCCGCCTTGCATGGTGGCGTGCACGGCCTGGTGGCCCTGGGCCTGCTGTTTGGCCTGGCCGACAAGGACCTGCCACGCCAGCTCCTGGGCCGGCGTGATCTTCAGCTCTGTCTTCAGGCCGGACAGGTGGGCCTCCATGCGGGCAGTCGGGTCGCCTGTGCCTTGCGGGCCACCCGGTGCCGACGCGCCGTGCATCGCGCCCATCGGGCCGCTGCCCGGGCCCGTGCCTGAGCCGCCATGGGCGAAGGCCGCTGTGGCGGCGGCGAGGGAGAGTGCTGCCAGGGTGGCGGCGGCGAACAGGTGGGTGCGTTTCATGGAAGTGCTCCGTCGTGGCCGATCAATCTGGCCTGCGGACCCCACCGGCCAGTGGCGGGGCGTTGCCTCACCAAGGGGTCATTGAAGCGCTGCCGCGTCAGCCGCGCGTTTCCGAACCTGGGTACTTTTGTAGCGCCCTGTTGCAAGGCTCGGGTGCCGACAAACTGTGCGACAAGAACGGGGGCTATTTGACGGCGCCCGCGGCGCGGGCGTGGGCCTGCATGCCGCCGCGTGCTTTCCACTCGCCGAAGCCGCCGTGCAGCAGCCGAACGTTCTCGAAGCCAGCCATGCGCAGGGCCATTGCAGACTGCGCCGCAAAGGAGCCGGTGTTGCAGTAGGCGAGGATGGTCTTGTCCTTGGGCAGGCGGGCGCGTTCGGCGAAGACCTTGCGCCACTCGATGTTCACCGCGCCGGGAATGTGATCCTGAGCGAACTGGGCAGCATCGCGCACATCCAGCACGAAGAACTTCTTCCAGTCGTCCGCCGGGATTTGCTCCGACATGATGGTGCCGCTGTTGTAGTCGGCGAACTCAAAGTACGACTCCAGCGACTCGGTGGTGGCCTTGTCGAGCTGAGCGTGCGCGACCTGCGAGACGCAGGCCAGCGCGACCAGGGTGGCGGCGATGCCGAAGGCGTTGGCGCGGTGGGCAGTGCGAGTAGGGGTGGTCGTGGTCACGGGTTCTTTCTGTTGGTGGTTGCGATAGAGGAAGTGCAGCGTGCTCAAGGTGCCGGATTGAGTCGGGGGTGGGTTTCTTCGCCCCAGTGGTGCAATATGGCACCGGAGACGAACATCGCCACGGCGGCGAACCAGAACGCGGCCTCGATGCGCCCGCCCAGGGCCGCAGCTGCGCCCAGCCCGAGCGCGCCGAGGCCATAGCCCAGGTCGCGCCAGAAGCGATAGATGCCGATGGCCGACGCACGCCAACCCGGATGGGCAATGTCGGCCACCGCCGCACTGAGGTTGGGGTACAGCATGGACATGCCAAGGCCCGTCACGGCCGCCGAGGCGCCCCACCAGACTACCCCGTTGCCCAAAGGCAGCATGGCCACGCCGGCGCCGCAGAGCCACATGCCGCCTGCGTTGAGCCGGTGGCGGCCGACCCGGTCGGAGAGCTTGCCGGTGAAGAACTGCGCCGCGCCCCAGGTGAAACCGTAGATGCCCACGATCCAGCCGATCTTCGGTAGGCTCACGCCCTGCTGATGCAGATAGATGGGCCAGAAGGCCCAGACCAGCGCGTCGACTAACTTCTCGACCAGCCCGGCCTGGCACAACGCGGCCATGCGCCGGTCCCCCCAGCTCATCAGGGCGAACACCTCAACCGTGCTGGGTCGCTCGCTCACCCCCTCCGGGTAGCGCGGCCGCAGGCCGGAGAGTGCAGCGGTTTGTGCATGGCCGCGGACCTCGGCCTGGGCCCAGGGCAGGGTCTCGACCACGGCCAACCAGGCCAGCAGCGTGGCCAGACCGATCACCGCTGAGCCGAACCACAGCAGGCCGTTGCGGGGACCGAGCCAGGCTGCGGCGTAGCCGGTCAGCACAGCGGCGATCGCCACGCCGACATAGCCGGCGAACTCGTTGAGCCCGATCACCAGGCCGCGCTGGTCGGCACGGGTGAGGTCGAGCTTGGCGG
>CAYJEC010000515.1:0-2993 GCA_964369025.1 uncultured Ideonella sp.
TCGGCATCATGAAGTTGCTCGACCAGATCAATCGCACCGGCACCACCGTGGTGATGGCCACCCATGACGCCACCATCGTCGACCAGATGCGCAAGCGGGTGATCGAGCTGGTGGACGGCGCCATCGTCCGTGATCAGAGCAAGGGCATCTACGGCTACTGATGACCGCTCGCGTGAGACACCAGTCCCGTCCGTCCCATCCCGCCGAAGGAGTCCGCCATGCGGCACACCCTGCGTGAGGCCTGGTCCGGCCTGCGTCGAAACCTCAGCATGACCCTGGCGGTGATCGTCACCATGTGGGTCTCGCTCACGCTGTTCGGCGGCGGCCTGTTGGGCGCCCAGCAGGTGGAGCTGCTCAAGGGTCGCTGGTACGACAAGATCGAGATCAGCGTCTTCCTGTGCGTCGATGACTCCAAGGGCAGCAACTGCGAGCCGGGCCAGGGCGCGACGGAGGCCCAGCGGCAGGCGATCCGCACCGTGCTCGAGACCAATCCCGAGGTGGCCACGGTCTATTACGAGAACAAGGCCGAGGTCTGGTCGGACTTCCAGCGGGTCTACAAGGACTCGCCGGTGCTGGCCGACATGACCGCCGACATGATGCAGGACAACTTCCGGGTGAAGCTGAAGAACCCCGAACAGTACGAGGGGGTCGTCTCCGCGGTCGCGGGCCTGTCCGGCGTGCAGGCCGTCCAAGACCTTCGGCAGTACCTCAACCCGCTGTTCGAATGGCTCAATGTGGCCAAATGGACGACCATCGGTCTTAGCCTGCTGCTGCTGCTGGCAGCGGCGCTGCAGATCGCCACCACCATTCGGATGGCCGCCTTCTCGAGGCGCCGGGAGCTGGGGATCATGCGTCTGGTGGGCGCTTCCAACTGGTACATCATGCTGCCGTTCTTGCTGGAATCTCTCGTGGCAGCCCTTGGCGGCGCGCTGTTCGCCTGCGCATCGCTTGCCGCGCTGCAAAAGTTCTTGATCATCGATAAGGCTCAACCCTCACTCAAGAGTGTCGAGTGGATTGGCTGGTCGCACGTGGGAGTGGCGATGCTCGGGGTTATCGCCGTGGGTGTCGTTCTTTCCATCGTCCCCACGTTGATCGCCACTCGAAAGTATCTGAGGGTCTAGCACCAGCGGGGCCCTCATCCAACTGATTGGGGCCCGATCGTGAATCAGGTGACTTCCCCCACCTGCGCAACGAAAGATCCGCGCACGACGAGGCAGCGCCTCCTGCGACCGCTGGTCGCCGCGCTGGCACTCGGCCTGACCGTGAGCCTCGGCTCGCCGGCGGCCGCCGATGACCTGAAGGACCGGCGCGATCAGGTGCGCAAGGCCATCGTGACCTCGCGGCAGGGCGTCTCCGAGTCGAAGGCCGAGATGTCGAAGGCCCTTGCCGCGCTGGCGAAGGCCCAGTCGGCCCTGGCCAAGGCACAGCGGGCGCTGAGCGCGGCAACGAACGCGGTGGGCGCCGCTCGCGCCGCCGACGCGGCCATCGGTGCACGTCTGGCGGTCGCCCGCACCAAGCTCGAGCAGGCCAAGCAGGCCGTCACCAGGGCCAAGGCAGCCGTGGCGGCGCAGCTGAGCCTGATGGGGCAGGCTGCGCGCGAGTCCTATCAGCAGCAGACCGACCTGGTCGGCCTGAGCGTCGTTTTCGACTCCGCCGATACCGGAGACCTGTCCCGGCGCCTGCAGTGGTCCACCACGATCTTCGACGCCACCACGGCCCAGATGACCCGCCTGCGCGACCTGCAGGCAAAGCTGGTCGCGGCGCAGAAGGCGCAGGCAGCGATCGAGAAGCAGATCGCCGCCGACAAGGCCGAGGCCGCGGCCAACCTGGCCCGGATGCAGGTGCTGCAGAGCAAGGCTGCGCTGGCCAGGAACAACGTCGCGATCAAGGTGGCGAGCCTGGCCAAGGCCCGAGTGGCGGCGAAGGCCGATCTCGCGGCCGAGCGGGCCGAGTACGCCCAGCTGCAGTCGCGCGAGGCGTCCATCTCAGCAGAGATCCGTCGCCGCGCCGAGATCGCTCGCAAGAAGGCGGCTGCCGCCGAGGCCAAGCGCCGGGCTGCGGCCAAGAAGGCCGGCAAGACCTACGTGCCGCGGGCGGAATCGTCGCGAGGCTTCATCCGTCCGGTGAACGCGTCCCCCGGCTCACCCTTCGGCTTGCGCTACCACCCGATCCTGCACGTGTGGCGGCTGCATCGGGGCACCGACTTCGGTGCGCCCTGCGGAATGCCGATCTACGCCGCCAACAGCGGACGGGTGGCCAGCGCCGGACGCCAGGGCGGCTTCGGCAACTACACGGTGATCGACCACGGCATCATCAGGGGCAGGTACGTCTCCACCGGCTACGCCCACCAGTCCCGGATCGTGGTGCACCGCGGCCAGCGGGTACGTCAGGGCCAGCTGATCGGCTACGTCGGAACGACCGGCCTGTCGACCGGCTGCCACCTGCACCTGCAGGTCTACGTCAACGGTGGCGTGGTCAACCCGCTGTCCTACGTGCCCTGAACCTGATCGCTCGCTCGGGGTAGTCTGAGCGTCGACCATCACACGATCAGGGGGCGACAACGATGCCACGTGAACAAGGGCGCATCTTGGTCGCCCAGAATCGCAAAGCGCGCCACGACTATCACCTCGGAGAGCGTTTCGAGGCCGGACTCGTGCTGACCGGCACCGAGGTGAAGTCGTTGCGGCTCGGGCGGGCCTCGCTGGCCGACGCATTCGCCACCGTCGACGACGGCGAGGCGTGGCTGCGCAACGTACACATTCCCGAGTACACCTTCGGCTCCTGTACCAACCACGCCACCCGCCGCAACCGCAAGCTGCTGCTGCTCCGCCGCGAGATCGACAAGCTGGACCGTGCCACCACGGCGTCCGGGCGCACCATCGTGCCGCTCGCGGTGTACTTCTCGGACGGCTACGACAAGGTCGAGCTGGCAGTGGCGACCGGCAAGAAGGACTGGGACAAGCGACACACCATCGCCGAGCGTGAGGCGAATC
>CAYJEC010000516.1:0-2980 GCA_964369025.1 uncultured Ideonella sp.
GAGTTCACCGTCCGGGTTGAAGTAGACGCTGCCGTTGATCACCTGGCATCCCTGTGAAAAATCGTTGATCGTGGCGCCCATGCCCTGGCCGCCCCAATGGATGTTGATGGTGAAATTGGGCACATCCAGGCCGTTGGACAAATCCTCCTCATCCAGCGTGATGCCGTTCTTTGAACGCACGACCAGCACGCCCTTGGTGTGCGGCCTGAGTGCCAGGTATTTCTTCTGGTGCCAACCGAACTGGTAGTTGTGCTGGCCCTGCACCAGAAACGGCGGGAACTCACCGGCAGCCGCCGATCCCGGGTCGGTCGAGCCTTGGAACTTGAACACCAGGCCCTTCATCAGCAGCACGAAGATGTCGTCGAATCGGCCGGCCGCCACCTTGCGCCGGACACCGATCAGGTGGATGGTGCCTGCCGAACTGAAATCCCAATCGGCGACCTTGCGGGTGTCCGAGCCCGCCGTTGAGCGGTTCACCAATTGCAGCATCGGCGTTGGCTCGGCCAGGTATTTGGCCTTGACCTGGTTGAGCAGATCCAGCCAATCGTTGTATTCGCAGGGGCCGAGCGTGCCAGCCTGCCAGGCCGTCATCGCAGGCGCGTAACGTGACTCCACATGGTTGTCGAGCCAGCGGCGCAGGTGCACCTGGGTCTCGGGGCCGAACCGGCCGTCGGGCAGGATCGGCTGCTTCTCGACCGAACGCACATACTCTTGGAACAGGCGGATGGCCGACTGGGTGCGGTAGCCGCAGATGCCGTCGTCCTTGCCGCCTGGGAAGAAGCCGATCGCCGCCAGCCCGCGCTGCACCTGGGCCACGGTCATGGCGCCTTCGGGCTGCGCCTCCAACGGCTTGAACACCAGCCTGTCGGGGACGCTGACCACATCGCTCAAGGCGACCCGTGTGAGTTTCTGGAGTTCGGCCTCATAAGCCGAGCACGCGGCCGCCGAAACACCCGCATCGAAGCAACCGAGTTCAACCATGACCAATCCTCCATTCGGGCCGCGAGACAACGACCCCCATCGAGTATGTCAGCCGCACGGGGTTTGGCAAGCAGGCACGGGCCGGCCCCGGTTGGCACCATGGCCGTTCTTTGGCACGCTGCACGCGCCAGCATGGCAGGAGGCAAATTGAAACGCATCATCATTTGTGCCGACGGCACCTGGAACAACCGGGACCAATTGAACGCGGCCAGCGGAAAGCGCCGGCCGACCAATGTGACCAAACTGGCCAGGGCAGTGCTGCCGCGCGCCCCTGACGGTACCGACCAAGTCGTCTACTACCACGATGGCATCGGCAATGGCGGCCCGCTGGACCGCCTCACCGGTGGCGCGTTTGGCGCCGGCATGGAGGCCAACATCCGCGCGCTGTACCGCTTCATCGCCTACAACCATGCGCCTGGCGACGAACTCTACTTCTTCGGCTTCAGCCGAGGCGCCTTCACGGTTCGAAGCCTGGCCGGCTTCATGCAAAGGCTCGGCCTGGTCGAAAAAGACGACGACTACTACGTGCCCGAGTTGTATGCCTGCTATGAGCGCAACGCCGGCCCCGGCACCCCCGAATGGGACCTGGCGTTCCACAAGGTCAAGGGCCACCGGCCTTGCCCGCCAATACGGATGGTGGGTGTGTGGGATACGGTGGGCGCGCTCGGTGCGCCCGGCCTGCTGGGCCAGTTGGTCAACCGCGGCCGGTACCAGTACCACGACGTGGGTTTGAACGATTGCATCGAGCACGCGGTGCATGCAATGGCGATCGACGAGCACCGCCAGCCCTTCGATGCCACCCTGTGGGTCCGCCCACCAGGTTGGAAAGGCCACCTCGTGCAGGCCTGGTTCGCGGGCGCCCATTCCAATGTCGGTGGCGGCTGCAAGCCCGATGGGCTGGCCAACGAGGCGCTGCATTGGGTGGCCGAGCAGGCGGAGAACCTGGGCCTCGCACTGGATTCAGCCTACCTCGCCAAGTTCGAGCCGCACTTCGATTCGGTGCACCACGACTCGATGGGCACGATGTACCGCTTGATGGGGCCGCACGAGCGACCCATCGGCAACCACCTGGCCGACGGTGAAGTGGTGCACCGCTCGGCCATGGACCGCTGGGACCGGCCCGAATGCCACTACCGCCCCGCCAACCTGGGGCGCTACCTCCAGGGCGATGCTGCCCTGCACCCACCTGCCGCCGACACCCACCGGGTCACGCGCGGCCAACCTGCGCCGCTGCCCCCGGACGCCCAGGTCAAAGCGTGATCGCCAGCCCTTGTTCCTTGCCCGCGGGGAAGAAAGCGTCGTAGGCGTACTTCTTCTGCAGGGCCGGCTTGGCCCAGACCTCGTTCAGCGCGCTTTTGACGTTGAACCACAGCTGGGGCCGCTCGCCACCATGCGCGATGACCCGGGCGATGGCCTGCCGATCCGGGTGGTTGAAGTGCGAGCCATTGGTGGAGATCAGGTAGTTCCTGCAGTTCAGCAGTTCCATCAGGCCGACGTTGAGGTTGTTCTGGCTGGCATGGTGAGGCACCTTGAACGCGCTCACTGGCAGGCGCGAGATCCTGCGCTGGCGAAGCAGCAGGTTGATCGTCTCCACCAGCACCGGCGCGTGGGCGTCCGCGCAGATCAGCACCGACTTTCCTTGGTACTCCGCCAGCACGGCGATGCTGCGGGTCGGATCCTCGCGCCATTCGGCCTCGATCAGTCCGATCACGGCCTGTGCTTCGAGGCGGTCGGCGGCCGGCGTGTCCCCCTTCGCCGCCAGCACCGGGCACACCGCTACGCCGGCCTGCGGCAGCGCATCACGCGTGGCGACGAACTTGCGATAGCAGATCTCGCCGCGCAGCGGATCGTCGACAGCAGGGAACACCGCGGGAAAGCAGGCGTTGATCCAGTCCACCACCTGCGGGCAGGAACGGTTGTTGCGCGACAGGCGCAACGGGGTCAGCCGCAGCGCGCCGATGCCGTGTTCGGCGACACGCAGGAAGAGGCCGACATCGGC
>CAYJEC010000517.1:0-2977 GCA_964369025.1 uncultured Ideonella sp.
GCGCCTGCTGGATGCTCTGCACCGTGGCGTCGATGTTGACCACCACGCCGCGCTTCAGGCCGTGCGAGGTGGCCACGCCCAGGCCGGCCACGCGCAACTCGCCGCCGGGCAGGACCTCGGCCACCACGGCCATCACCTTGGCGGTGCCGATGTCGAGGCCGACGACGAGATCCTTGTATTCCTTGGCCATCGATGGGTTCCTCAGAGGTTGGGCTCGCTGGCGGCGGCCGTCGCGACAGAGCCCTTGAAACGCAGCGCATAGCCGTCGGCATGGCGCAGGTCGGCGTGATCCCAGCTGCGGCGTTGCCCCGCGGCCACCTGGGTCACCGTGCGCACGAAGCGCGCGGTGCGGGCGAGCACCTCGTCCTCGCTTCCCCGCCCCAACTCGACCACCGCGCCGGTGTCGAGTTCGAGCTGCCAGGACCCACGGTCCGAGAGCTCCAGGCGGGCAGGCGCCGCATCGAGCGGCTTGAGCACAGGCAGCAGGCGGCGGTACATCGCCAGCAATGCAGGCGCTGCGGCATCGCCGCCGGCGAACTCGGGCAGGTTGTCTTCATCCACGTCGCCCAGGTTGGCCTCGAAGACCTCGCCGAAGGAATTGACCAACCTGTCGTTGCCCTCGTCGCCCTTCCAGACCGCGACCGGGTGGTGCTCCTCCATGCGGATCACCAGCTTGTTCGGCCAGACGCGCTGTACCACCACGTGGCGCACCCAGGGCACGCTCTCGAAGGCTCGGCGAGCCGAGGCCAGATCCAGCGTGAAGAAGTTGCCGGCCAATCGCGGCGCGGCATTGGCCCGCAGTGTCGCCACGCTGTTGCGGGTGACCTCGCCTTCGAGCCGGATCGAGCGGAAGGCGAACATCGGCTGGCGGGCGATCCAGGCTGCACCGGCGGCCAGCAGCACGCCGCTGGCCAGCACGATGATGGCCAGCGCGGTGGCGTTCATCATGCGGACATCCGGCGGCAGGTTCGCGGCGCTGGCCATGGTGATCACCCTTGCCCTTTCGGGCGCGCGCCGTCGAGTGTGGCCAGGCTCAGCAGGTACAGGCACAACTGCTCGTAGTTCAAGCCGGCGGCAGCGGCCGACTTGGGCACCAGCGAGTGGCTGGTCATGCCCGGCGAGGTGTTCATCTCCAGCAGGAACGGCTTGCGGTCGCTGGCACGGATCATCAGATCCGCCCTGCCCCACCCGCGGCAGCCGAGCGCACGGTAGGCCTGCACAACGAGGCGCTGGATCTCGCGTTCCTCGGCCTCGGGCAGGCCGCTGGGAACCAGGTAGCGCGTGTCGTTGGAGATGTACTTGTGCTCGTAGTCGTAGTTGCCGTCGGGCGCCTGGATGCGGATGACGGGCAACGCGACGGCGGTGGCGCCTTCACCCAGCACAGGGCAGGTCACCTCTTCGCCGTCGATGAATTCTTCACACAGCACGTCGGAGTCGTATTGTGCCGCGTGGGTGACGGCTTCCATCATCCCTGAATACCCCGCCACCTTGCTCACACCGAAGGACGATCCCTCGCGCGCGGGCTTCACGATCAGCGGCAGGCCGATGCCATCGGGCACGGTGCGCACGATCTCGCGGCCGTGCTCGCCAACGGGGAGCAGGCGGTAGCCTGGCGTCGGCAGGCCCTCGGCGATCCAGACCCGTTTGGTCATGACCTTGTCCATCGCGATCGCCGAGGCCATGACGCCGGAGCCGGTGTAGGGGATGCCCATCAATTCCAGCGCACCCTGTACCGTACCGTCCTCGCCATGGCGGCCGTGCAGTGCGATGAAGCAGCGCGCGAAGCCGTCGCGCTTCAGTTCCTCCAGCCCGCGCTCGGCCGGGTCGAAGGCCTGGGCATCGACCCCCTGCGACTGCAACGCGGCCAGCACGCCGCCGCCGGACATCAGCGACACGGGCCGCTCGGCTGAATCACCGCCCATCAGCACCGCGACCTTGCCCAGGCTCTTGACGTCGATACCGCTCATGGCGCCACCCCCGCCAGTTCGGCCACCTTGGGCGGCACCGCGCCGATCGTGCCGGCCCCCATCGAGATCACCACGTCGCCGTCGCGCGCGAATGCGATGATCTCCACCGGCAACTCGCTGACGTCGTCGACGAACACTGGATCCACCTTTCCCGCCACCCGCAGCGCGCGGGCCAGCGATCGGCCGTCGGCGGCCACGATGGGCGATTCGCCAGCGGCGTAGACCTCGGTCAGCAGCACCGCATCGGCCTGGCCCATGACCTTGACGAAGTCTTCGAAGCAGTCACGGGTGCGGGTGTAGCGGTGCGGTTGGAAGGCCAGCACCAGACGGCGGCCCGGGAACGCGCCACGCGCCGCCGCGATCACGGCAGCCATTTCCACCGGGTGGTGGCCGTAGTCGTCGATCAGGGTGAACCGCCCGCCTTGCGCGGCATTCAACTCGCCATAGCGCTGGAAGCGACGGCCGACGCCGCTGAACTTGGACAGGGCCGTGGCAATCGGCGCATCCGGCAGTTCAAGCTCGGTGGCCACCGCGATGGCGGCCAGGGCGTTGCGCACGTTGTGCTCGCCAGGCAGGTTCAGCGTGATGTCCAGATCAGGCATGGCGACACCGTTGCGGCGCTGGCAGGTGAAGCGCATCTGGCCGCCCTCCAGCGCCTGCACGTTCACCGCGCGCACCTGCACATCCTCGCCAAACCCGTAGCTGATGACCGGGCGCGAGACCATCGGGATGATGCTCTTCACGCCGGCATCGTCGCCACAGACGATGGCCGCGCCGTAGAAAGGCATGCGGTGCAGAAAGTCGACGAAGGCGCCTTTCAGCCGGGCGAAGTCGTGACCATAGGTGTCCATGTGGTCGGCGTCGATGTTGGTGACGACGCTGAGGATGGGCATCAGGTTCAGGAAGGAGGCGTCGGATTCGTCGGCCTCGACAACGATGTAGTCGCCCGAGCCCAAGCGCGAGTTGGCCCCGGCCGAATTGAGCTTGCCGCCGATCACGAAGGTCGGGTC
>CAYJEC010000518.1:0-2971 GCA_964369025.1 uncultured Ideonella sp.
GTGATCAGCACCGCAGTCGCATGCTGTTGAAAGTCGCAGGACAGGTAGCCCACGCGGATCGGGCCCGGTTTCCTCGGCGGGGCGGGCGGCAGAGGCTGGAGATGGCGGGTCAGGCCGATCGTGCGCAGGCTGCCGATGCGGCGTTGCTGCGCCGGTGTGGCCTCGACCGCCAGCAGGGCGAACGGCGACAGGCGCTGGCCGATCGCGTCGTCGCCGCTGTCCAGGGCGCTGAGCAACTGGGCGGTGTCGTTGGCCACGTTGCTCCAGTCGCAGATCTGCCGTCCCTGGTAGACCAGCAGCGAGAGCGCGAGAGCCCGGGTGTTGCCGCTGTCGAGAGTCACGGCGGTGCGGAAGCATTCCGTGGCCTCGCGGGTCAGGCCCATGTCCTTGAACGTCAGGCCCAGACGGTAATGGACGATGGCCGCGTCGACCTGCAGCGCCAGCGCGGCGAAGTAGGCGCTGACAGCGTCTTCCAGCCGCTGCGACTGGAACAGCGCGTTGCCTTGGGCGTTGTACCAGTCGAAGTCTCGCGGCGCGTCCTTCGGGAAGGCGTTGAAGACATCGGACGCCTCGTCGAACCGGCTCTGCTGGCCGAGGTACTCGCCAAGCAGGCGGCAGGCCAAGGGGCTGGACGGATCCAGGCGCAGCGCCTCGCGCGCCGAGGTGATGGCGTCGTCCACGCGACCGTTGTGCAGGTGGGCGCGTGCCAGGTTCAGCCACATTAGCGCATCGCGCGGTGACAGCCGCGCGGCCCGCTCGAACTCCGACACGGCGGCTGGCCAGAGGCGGGATTTCATGGCCTTCACGCCGGCGATTCGGTGGTTCTCGGCGCGCTGGTGGAGGTTCTTCATGGTGAACAGGTGTAGGGTTTAAAACGGCGCTGTCAGGGGCGTGGTGACGGCGATGCCATGGCGCGGCAGCGGGCGGCGTCGTCTGCGCGGCCCAGGCCGTCGTAGAGCACAGCCAGGTTGTGGGCGGCGAGGTGGCTGCCTCGGCCGGCCACAGCGCCGTCGAGATCAGGCCGTTCGCCGATGTCCAGGCAGCGCATCCAGGATGCCTCGATCATCGGCACGAGTTCGTCGGCGCGCGCCGGTTCGTCGGCTGCCCAGTCGAGCATCAGGTCGCCAAGGGCAAAGAAGAAATCCGGCGATTCGCTCCAGCGCGGCATGCTGGCACCGGCACGCTCCACCGCGTCGGCATGGCGGTGCAGGCACTTGAGTGCGTGCAGGCTTCTCACGAACAAGTCGTGCGTCCAGGCTGGCAGCGGCTGGTGGGCCGGCAGCATGGCCTGGGCGCGGTCGAAGCACTCCAGCGCCTCGGCATACCGGCCGTACACGTCATGGTCCTTGCCGAGCTGGTACCAATAGTAGGCATCGTCTGGCTGGTCCGCCACGGTGCGCTCGAGCAGGGCGCGGTTTCGGCCGGCCTTGGCCGCCAGTGCGTTGCCGCGGTAGCCGTCGTGCCCCAGGCTGAGGGGCAGGCGCCTGACAGGCAGGAGATGCACGGGTTGTTCGTGGATGCGGCCGGTGTAGCGCACGCTGCCAGGCAGCAGGCGGCTGATCCAGGTGCTGGCATGCTGGGTGGTTGCGTCTCGCGCGCTGTCGTCCTGGCTGTCTACACGCACCGCACCGACGAAGTCGGGCCGGGTGTGGCGCAGCGCGGCCAGCACCTCCGATCCGTCGGCGAGCCACTCGTCGGCGTCCAGCACCAGGTGCCAGTCGGCGTTCGCCAACTGGAGCGCAGCGTTGCGTGCGGCCGAGAAATCGTCGACCCAGGGAAACAGGCCAATGCGTGCGCCTGCGGCCCGTGCGCGGGCCACTGTGTCGTCGCGCGAGCCGGTGTCCACCACCCACATGTCGTCGACATGCGGCTTCAGGCTGAACAGCGCCCGCTCGATGCGTTCGGCCTCGTCGCGCGCAATCATCACCAGTGCCACGCGGTAGGGCCCTCCGTTCGTGGCGGATTGGGCAGGATCGGGTGGCGCAAGGGACATGGCGGGAACTTTAGGGTGCGCCCCCAGCCCCCATCGGCCGAATAGCAAGGTGGAGCCTGGCTGTCTTCGGCGGCCGCGGGCTTGCGTAAGAAGTGATCGCAGGAACTGGGGTGAAAAAAAGTCTCAAGTCCTGTGATCGATCCTCCGAAATGCATCTCACGGCCCCAACCACTTTCAAGCGGGGGCGCAACCAGGGACCCGCAAGGGCCTCACTTTCAGACCCCGTGAAGGAGTTACCCAAATGCCTGCTGTTATCAATACCAACGTCGCCTCGCTGACGGCCCAACGCAACCTCACCGGGTCGCAATCGTCACTGGCCACCTCGATGCAGCGCCTGTCTTCGGGCCTGCGGATCAACTCGGCCAAGGACGACGCGGCCGGCCTGGCGATCGCCGAACGCATGAACGCCCAGGTGCGTGGCATGAACGTCGCGATCCGCAACGCCAACGACGGCATCTCCCTGGCGCAGACCGCTGAAGGCGCACTGTCCAAGGTGGGCGACGCGCTGCAACGGATGCGTGAGCTGGCGGTCCAGGCCCGCAACTCGACGAACTCGAGCTCGGACAAGGATTCGCTGAACAAGGAGTTCGGCGAGCTGCAAAGCGAAATCACCCGCGTGCTGGGCGGAACCAGCTTCAACGGCAAGAAGATCCTCGGCTCCGACGGCACCACGCTGACCTTCCAGATCGGCGCCAACACGACCAGTGACGACTCGGTGACGATCACCTCCGAGAACATGACCGCCAACTCCGACATCACCGCGATCACGGCGTCGACGGCGGCGATCAATGCGTCTTCCACCGCCAGTGACATCGGTGCCGTGATCGACGACATCGACACTGCGATCGACACCATCAACGACACGCGAGCCACCTTCGGCGCGACCCAGAGCCGCTTTGACGCGATCATCTCGAACCTGCAGCAGTCGGTGGAAGCGCAGAGCGCCGCACGAAGCCGCATCATGGACGCCGACTTCGC
>CAYJEC010000519.1:0-2970 GCA_964369025.1 uncultured Ideonella sp.
GTCGGCAGGGTCAAAGTCGACCAGCCGGTGGAGATCATGCTGGCCGCCCTGCCCGAGTTGCGCCTGCGCGGCAGCGTGGCGCGCATCGTGCCGACCGTCGACCGCGCCAAGGCCACGGTGATGACCAAGATCCGCTTCGAGGTGCTCGACCCCCGCATCCTTCCCGAAATGAGCGCCAAGGTCAGTTTCCTGTCCAAGCCTGCGACCGAAGCGGACCAGAAGCCCGTGCTGGCGGTCAGCCCGAAGGCCATCGCCGACCGGGACGGCAAGAAGGTGGTATTCAGAATCGGTGCCGACAGCCGGCTGGAGATGCTGAACGTCACGCCGGGCCGCACGCTCGGCGATGCCATCGAGGTGGCCCCCGGCACCTTGCAGCGAGGCGATCGCATTGTGGTGAACCCCGGTGACAAGCTGGCCGCTGGTGCGGCCGTGACCGTGGCCAGCAAATGAGCGGCGCCCCGCTGATCAGGATCCGCGCGCTGAGCAAGGCTTACCAGCGCGGCGGACAGGCAATCCCGGTGCTGCTCGACATCAACCTGGACGTGCAGGCAGGCGAGTTCATCGCGCTGATGGGCCCATCGGGCTCCGGCAAGAGCACGCTGCTCAACCTCATCGCCGGCATCGACCAACCCAGCAGCGGCACCATCGAGATCGCCGGCGTCGACATTGCCACGCTGGGCGAGGGCCGCCTGGCCGACTGGCGCGCCGCCAACGTCGGCTTCATCTTCCAGTTCTACAACCTGCTGCCGGTGCTGACCGCCTTCGAGAACGTGGAGCTGCCACTCCTGCTGACCAACCTTTCCGCACGCGAGCGGGCCCAGCGAGTGAGCGCCTTGCTGGCCTTGGTGGGCCTCACCGACCGGGCCGACCACCGGCCCAACGAGCTCTCCGGCGGCCAGCAGCAGCGCGTGGCGATCGCCCGTGCGCTGGTGACCGACCCGCAGCTGATCGTCGCCGACGAACCCACCGGCGACCTGGACCGCGCCACCGGCGAGGAGGTTCTTCACCTGATGGACCGCCTGGTGCGCGAACTGGGCAAGACCATCGTGATGGTCACCCACGATCCCAAGGCCGCCGCCCGCGCGCACCGCATGGTGCACCTGGAAAAGGGCGTGCTGGTGGACGAGATGCCCGCCTAGGAGGCCGTCGGGCGCCACTGACATGTTCCTGCTCAAACTGCTCCTGCTGAATGCCTTCCGGCACAAGCTGCGCACCGGCCTGACGATCGTGGGCTTGGTGGTGGCCGTTGGTTCCTTCGGCCTGCTGCGCACGCTGATCGACGCCTGGTACGCCGGCGTCGAGGCCAGCTCCAGCACGCGTCTGATCACCCGCAGCGCGGTGTCGCTGACCTTCCCGCTGCCGCTGAGCTACGCACAGCGGCTGAAATCCGTCGACGGGGTGACCACCATCTCGTGGGCCAACTGGTTCGGCGGCGTCTACCAGACCGAGCGAAACTTCTTCCCGCAGTTCGCGGTGGAGCCAGGCACCTACCTGATGCTGTACCCCGAATACCGCCTGAGCAACGACGAGAAGCAGGCCTTCCTGCGCGACCGGCAAGGTGCCATCGTCGGCCGCAAGCTCGCCAACACCTATGGCTGGAAAATCGGCGACCAGATCCCCTTGCGCGGCACCATCTACCCGGGCACCTGGACCTTCACGCTGCGCGGCATCTGGGATGGCGCCGAGGCCAAGACCGACGAGTCGCAGATGCTCTTCCACTGGGAATACATCAACGAGTCCTTGCGCCAGAAGTACGGTGCGCGGGCGGACGTGGTTGGTGTCTATGTGCTGGGGATCGACGAGCCGCAGAACGCCGCGCTGATCTCGCAGCGGGTGGACACGCAGTTCAGGAACTCCCAGGCCGAGACCATGACCGAGACTGAGGCCGCCTTCCAGCTCAGCTTCGTCTCGATGAGCGAGGCCATCCTGGTGGCCATCGAGGCGGTGAGCTACATCATCATCGTCATCATCATGGCGGTGATGGCCAACACCATGACGATGACCGCCCGGGAGCGCATGGCCGAGTACGCCACGCTGAAGGCCCTGGGCTTCTCACCCGGCTTCGTGGTCCGCCTGCTGTTCGGCGAGAGCCTGTTGATCGCGCTGATCGGCGGTGGCCTCGGGCTGCTGCTCACCTTCCCGGCGGTGGCGGCCATTGCCGGCGCGCTCGGCTCCTTCCTGCCGGTGTTCCAGGTGCAAGCCAGCACGGTCGCACTGCAATGCGGCGCGGCACTCGTGGTGGGCGTTGTCGCCGCCGCCTGGCCAGCCTGGCGGATGAGCCGGATCGACATCGTGCAAGGCCTCAGGCACATCGGATGAAGGCCATCCCGCTCAGCTACATCGCCCGCAACCTCTGGGTGCGGCGAGTCACGACGCTGCTCACGGCCGGTGGGATGGCGCTGGTCGTCTACACCTTCGCGACCGTTCTGATGATGAGCGAGGGCATCCGCGCCACGCTGGTCGCCACCGGCCGGCCCGACAACGTGCTGGTGTTGCGCAAGGGGGCCGGCGCCGAGATCAACAGCGGGATCGAGCGGCAGCAGGCCAGCATCCTGGAGACATTGCCCGGAATCGCGACCGGCCGGCAGGGCGAAATGCTGATCTCCAAGGAGACGGTGGTGCTGAACTCGCTGCCCAAGCGTGGCAGTGGCAAGCCCAGCAACGTGACCATGCGCGGCACCGGACCGGCCGGGTTGGCGTTGCGGCCTCAACTCACCCTGGCCGAAGGGCGCTGGTTTCGCCCTGGCACCGCCGAGATCGTGGTGGGCCGGGCGGTAGCCGGTGGGTTCGAGGGCGCGCAGCTTGGGCAGACGCTTCGTTTCGGCAGCCGCGACTGGCTGATCGTGGGTGTCTTCGACGCCGCGAAGACCGCCTTCGATTCCGAGATCTGGGGCGACGCCGAGTTGATGATGCAGTCCTATCGCCGCGGCGCCTTTTCCACCGTGGTCTTCCGCCTTGCCGACCCGGGAT
>CAYJEC010000520.1:0-2969 GCA_964369025.1 uncultured Ideonella sp.
CCGATCATGACGACGAGGACTGAGGCGCCGCACAGTTGAGGCATGCGAATCCTGCTTGCCGAAGACGATGCCTTGCTGGGTGATGGCCTGCGGGCCGGCCTGCGCCAGCAGGGCTTCCAGGTCGACTGGGTGCGCGACGGCTCGGCCGCCCAGCGCGAGTTGCGATCGGGCGTCTATACCGCCGCCGTGCTCGATCTGGGCCTGCCGATACTGGACGGTCTGGACGTGCTGACCCAGGTTCGCGCCGCCGGCGTCGCCACGCCGGTGCTGGTGCTGACCGCGCGGGACGCGGTCAGTGACCGCATCCGCGGCCTGGACGGTGGCGCCGACGACTATGTGGTCAAGCCGATCGACCTGGCCGAACTGGGTGCCCGCCTTCGCGCCCTGGTCCGGCGCTCGCATGGCCAGCCGCGTGAGTGCCTGCAGGCCCAGGGCGTGGCGTTGGACCCCGCGGCGCGCACCGTCACCTTGTCCGGCGAACCGGTCACGCTGTCGACCCGGGAGTTCGACCTGCTGCACGCCTTGATGCTCAACCCCGGCCGCGTGTTGACCCGCGACCAACTCGAGCAGCACCTCTATGCCTGGGGCCGCGAGGTCGACAGCAACGCGGTGGAGGTGCACATCCACCACCTGCGCCGCAAGCTGGGCAGCGGGTTGATCGTGACCGTTCGTGGCGTCGGCTACACATTGGCGGCGGCCGGTAGGATCGCCCCATGAGATCGCTCCAGTGGCGCCTGGTCGCCGGGGTTTCGGCGGCCGTCGGTGTGCTGTGGCTGTTGGTGGCGATGTGGCTGGGCGTCGACGCGCGCCACGAGATCGACGAGTTGCTCGATGCCCACCTGGCGCAGTCCGCTGCGCTGCTGGTGGCGCAGCAGACGCATCCTGGCGATGGCGACGAGGACGACCTGCAGATCGACGCCCCGATGCTGCACCGTTACGCCAGGCGCGTTGCCTTCCAGGTGTGGCATGAGGGCCTGCTGGTTCAGCGCTCACCGAATGCGCCGCTGGAGCCGATGTCCACCCTGCTCAGCGGGTTCGAGACACGCCAGCTCGGCGATGCGGAGTGGCGCCTGTTCGCCACCCGCGGCACCGATTCCGATGCCCAGGTCTATGTCGCCGAACAGATCGAGGCCCGCAGCGACCTGCAGCTGGCCCTGTTGCGTGGCCTGCTGCTGCCGCTGGGGCTGGTGCTGCCTGCGGTGGCGCTGGTGGCCTGGGCAGCCGTCCGGGCCGGCTTGCGGCCGCTGCGCCGGCTGGGCATTTTGCTCGCAGGCCGGCCGGCAACGGCACTCGGCCCGGTGCAGCTTCCGGAGGGGCCGCCGCCCACCGAGATGGCCCCGCTCCTGGCGGCGCTGAACCAGTTGTTCGAGCGTATCGGGCACCTGCTCGAGGCGGAACGCCGCTTCACGGCGGATGCGGCGCATGAATTGCGCACCCCCATCGCCGCCATCCGCGCCCAGGCCGAGGTGGCGCTCGGCGCATCAAGCGACCAGGAGCGGCGCCACGCGCTTCAAGGCACGCTGCAAGGCTGCGACCGGGCCAGCCGGCTGGTCCAGCAGATGCTGATGCTGGCGCGGCTGGACGCCCCCGGGCTGGCCCAGCCGGCGGCGGTGGACCTGTCAGCGTTGGCGCGCCAGGTGGCGGCGGACCTGGCACCACTGGCCCTGGCCAAGGTGCAGACCCTGTCGCTCGAGGGCGCTGATGCCAGTTGCCCGGCTCAGGGCGACGCCGACCTGCTGGCTCTGCTGCTGCGCAACCTGCTGGACAACGCGATCCGCTACAGCCCCCGTGGCGCCGTCATCCTGTTGAGCCTTCAGGGGCAGGTGGACGGCCACGGCGCGTCGCTGACCCTGGAGGACGGCGGCCCGGGCCTGGAGCCGGCGCAACTGGCGCGACTGGGCGAGAGGTTTTTTCGCGCGGCGGGGCAGGAGCTGCCTGGCAGCGGCCTGGGTTGGTCGATCGCCCGGCACATCGCGCAAGCCCATGGCGCAAACTTGTCGGCCACGCGCTCGGAGCGCCTTGGTGGCCTCGCGGTCATGATGCGCTGGCCAGCCAAACCCCAGGTTTCCCACCAGGGCTGATCAGAGAGCCGCTTCCTTCTTCAAGCCCAGGATGGCCGAGCTGACCGCGCCGGTGGCCGATGCGTAGGCCGTGCCGGCAGCAAGCATGGCCTCAGCCTTGGGATAGTCCTTGGCATTGATCACCCGAGCGACAGAAGCTGCCTCGCGGTGAAAGGCAGCGTGCTTTCCGACGCAATCGGCGTATGAGCGCAGCTTGCCGTACTGGGCTTTCGCCTCGCCATGCAGCCATTTGCCGAGCGCGCACTGGTTGTCCTGGGCAATGGTCGCGGCGTCCAATTGCTCAGCCTTGGCGATGGCGAGGCGAAGCTTCACCTTCCATTCTGAATGGGCTTGAGAGGCTTGATTGAGATCCATCGGAATTCCCCACTGTTGGTTGACCACCGACCGGTTGGCCGGCGGGCGCCTCGCGCCTTCTGTTCAAAGACGACGCTTGGCGACAGTTGTATCGACCTTGGCCAGCCGCAATTGAGTTGGCCTTCGACCAAGCCGGCCGGCGAACGCGTCAGGACAGCGCCGCGGACTCGGCGCCGGTGATCAGGCCCCGCAGCCAGCGGTGGGCGGGGTCAGCGTCGCGGCGCAGGTGCCAGAGCATTTCGATGTGCACCCGCCCCAGTTCGATGGGCAGGTCGCGGGTGACCAGTTCGCCCAGGAACCCGGTGGCAGCTAGGAACGACTCTGGCAGCACGGTCAACAGGTCAGACCGGGTCACGACCCGGCCGGCCGTGAAGAACTGATTCACCGTCAAGACGATCCGCCTCTGCCGCCCCAGGCCTGCGAGCGCCTGGTCGACAAAGCCATGCGGGCGGCCAGAGAAGCTCACCAGCAGGTGATGGGCGTCGCAAAAGGCGTCGAGGGTCAGGTGCCCGGGCGGAGCCAGCGGGTGCCCCT
>CAYJEC010000521.1:0-2964 GCA_964369025.1 uncultured Ideonella sp.
GGTGCCCCTGGGGCTCGCCCTCGAACACAGCCAGGCCAGCCGCCGCGATGCCGCGGGCGCGCAAGGCCTCGGCCAGTGCCGCATCGTCGACCACGCCGCCACGCGCAATGTTGGTCAACGTGGCAGTGGGCTTCATCTGTGCCAGTTCGGCCGCGCCGATCAGGTGGTGTGAGCTGGCGCTGTACGGCACCACGATCACCAGGTGGTCGGCCGCACGCAGCAGCTCTGCCAGGGAGGCGTAACGCGCGCCGACAGCGGCCTCGTCGGCCTCTGGCAGCCGGCTGCGATTGTGATAGACGACCTTCATGCCGAAGCCCAGGGCGCCTCGCCTGGCGATGGCCTGGCCGATGCGGCCCATGCCGAGGATGCCGAGCGTGGCACCGTGCACGTCGGTGCCCGCGAACATGTCGTAGGACCAGGTCTTCCACAGGCCGGCGCGCAGGAAATGCTCGCTCTCGGTGACCCGGCGCGCCGCAGCCATCATCAGTGCGAAGCCGAAATCGGCAGTGGTCTCGGTCAGCACACCCGGTGCGTTGCTGGCCAGCACGCCGGCTGCCGTGCAGGCTGGCACGTCGATGTTGTTGTAGCCGACCGCCATGCTGCAGACAGCCCGCAGTTGTGGGCAGGCGGTGAGAAGCCCGGCGTCAATGCGCTCGGTGCCCGTCACCAGCACGCCTGCGCAGCCCGCCAGGCGAGCCGCGAGTTCGGATGGCGCGAACGGCTCCGGGGCATCGCTGGCGTCGACCTCGAAGTGGGCGCGCAGCCTGTCGGCCACTTCGGGGAACAGGCGGCGCGCAATCAGCACACGGGGAGCTTGTGAATTTTCAGTCATGGCCGGTGTCCTTCGGGGTCGGGGATCAAACTCACTCAAGGAAGCGCGCGAAACCTGCCACCGGCTCGCGCTCGGTGACCAGGGTGTTCTCGATGGCGTCGGGATCGGCCCAACCCAGCGACATGCCGCAGACCACCATCTCGTTCCGCGGCAGCGCCAGTTCGTCCGCGATCACCTTGTGGAAGGGCGTGAAAGCCGCCTGGGGGCAGGTGTCCAGGCCACGGCCGCGAGCGGCCACCATGATGTTCTGCAGGAACATGCCGTAATCCAGCCAGCTGCCTTGCTGCAGAACCCGATCGATGCTGAACATCAGGCCGACCGGCGCGTCGAAAAAGGTGTAGTTCCGGCCGTGCTGGGCATGCATGCGGGTCTTGTCTGCCTTTCCAATACCCAGCAGCCCGTAAAGATCCCAACCAACCTTGCGGCGGCGCTCGATATAGGGGGACTGCCACTCGGTGGGGTAGTAGGCGTACTCCTCGCTGAGTTGCGCCCGCTGCGCCGGGTCGTCGTGGGCGGCGTTCAGGCGTTGCACCATCCGGTCGCGCGCCGCACCGGTCAGCACGTGGACCTTCCAGGGCTGCGTGTTGGTGCCGGACGGCGCGCGAGCAGCCACCGCCAGGATCTGCTCGATGGTCTCGCGTGCCACCGGTGTCGGCAGGAAGGCACGGATCGAACGGCGCGAGGTGATGGCCGCATCCACGGCGGAGGTTGCGGAGGGGTCCACGGACAGATTCATTCGGAGACTTTCAGCGCGTCGAGCGCGGTGCGAAGTGCGGCAGGAAGTTCGGTCGGGCGGCGGGTCTGACGGTCCACGTAGACATGCACGAAGTGGCCAGCCGCGGCGGACAGCGGCTCCCCGGCGGCGAACAGCCCCACCTCGTAGCGCACGCTGGAGCGGCCCACGTGGGCCACGCGCAAACCGGCTTCGATGGGCTGGGGGAAGGCCAATGGGGCGAAATAGTTGCAACGCGTCTCGATGACCAGGCCGATGACCATGCCGGCGTGGATGTCGAGGGCGCCAGCGTCGATCAAGTGCCCGTTGACCGCCGTGTCGAAGAAGCTGTAGTAGACGACGTTGTTGATGTGGCCGTAGACGTCGTTGTCCATCCAACGGCTGGTGATCGGACGAAAGGCGCGGTAGGCGCTTCGGGCCTCGGGTGCAGCGCGCACGCCGCTGGCAATGGGGTCGACGGTGCTCATTCGGCCGATTGTTCCACCGCAAGTTGGGGCGAACGCCACATAGCCCAGCTCTCGGCAGCCAGCGCCAGAGTGCGGGCCTGCAGGGCCACGGTCTCGTGGATGTCGCGCCCATAACCGCCGGCCATGCTCAGCGACACCGGCAGGCGCCGCTGGCGCAATGCGGCAAGCACCCTTCGATCGCGTTCTGCCAGGCCCTCGGCACTGACCTTCAGGCGGCCCAGGCGGTCGTTTTCGTGGGGGTCCGCGCCGGCGAGGTAGAAGACCAGGCCCGGCGGATGCGCGGCGTGGCGGCGCCAGACTTCAGCTAGCCCATGCTCCAGGGCAGCCAGGTACTCCGCATCGGCACACCCATCCGGCAGTTCGACGTCCAGGTCGCTGGCCACCTTGCGAAACGGGAAGTTGCGCGCCCCGTGCACGGAAAACGTGAACACCGTGGGATCGTCGGCAAAGATGGCCGCGGTGCCATTGCCCTGGTGCACATCCAGATCGATCACCAGCACGCGCAGCAGGGCTCGGTGGCTGCGGTGCCACTCGGCCTGCATCAGCCTCGCGGCCACCGCAACATCATTGAAGACGCAATAGCCTGAGCCCTTGTCCGCACTGGCGTGGTGCGTTCCGCCAGCGAGGTTGGCTGACACGCCCTCGGCCAACGCAGTGCGTGCCGCGGCGATGGTCGCGCCCACCGAACGCCGAGCCCGCTCGGCCATGCGCAGCGACCAAGGAAACCCGATTTCCCGCTGAGCCGCCTCGCTGAGCAAGCCTTCGGCCACGGCGGTGACATAGACCGGGTCGTGTGCCAGGGCCAGTTCCCCGTCGCTGGCCGGAGGCGCCTCCTGAAGTTGGATGTTGGGCTGTTCCGCAGCCACCCGCTCCTTCAACAACCGGTACTTCGGCATCGGGAACCGATGGCCCTCGGGCAGTGGGAGCACGAA
>CAYJEC010000522.1:0-930 GCA_964369025.1 uncultured Ideonella sp.
GGTACTTGGCGCCGGCCAAGAGGCCCGCCATGTCCAGAACCAGCACCCGCTTGTTCTTCAACGTGTCCGGCACCTCGCCATTGACGATGCGCTGGGCCAGGCCCTCGACGATGGCTGTCTTGCCGACGCCCGGCTCACCGATCAGCACCGGGTTGTTCTTGGACCGCCGCTGCAGAACCTGGATGGCGCGGCGTATCTCGTCGTCGCGGCCGATCACCGGATCCAGTTTGCCCTGACGGGCACGCTCGGTGAGATCCAGCGTGTACTTCTTCAGCGCCTCGCGCTGCCCTTCGGACTCCGCAGAATCCACAGTCGTACCGCCGCGCACCGCCGTGACGGCGGCTTCCAGCGACTTGCGGGTCAGGCCGTGTCCACGGACGATGCCGCCCATGTCGCTCTTTGCATCGGCCAGCGCGAGCAGGAACATCTCGCTGGCAATGAACTGATCGCCACGCTTGCCGGCCTCCTTGTCGGCCGCCTGCAGCAACTGGAGAAGGTCGCGGCCGGGTTGCACCGGGCCACCGCCCTGGACGCTGGGCAGGCCGTTGATGGCGGTGTCCATCGCCGTCTTCAGCGCGGCCGTGTTGGCCCCCGCCCGGTCGAGCAGTGCCTTGGGGCCGTCCGGCTGGCTCAGCATGGCCGAAAGCAGGTGGGACGGTTCGATATAGGGGTTGTCGCGGCCGACCGCCAAGCTCTGCGCATCCGCAAGTGCCTGCTGGAATGCCGTGGTGAGTTTGTCCAGACGCATAGGGAACCTCCGTTGCGATCAGACATGAGGCGAAGTCGGGCCATTTCAAGCCCCTGCCCGTGCGGTGGCGAGCGTGACGCTTGAGCCAGATCAATGGCGAATCAGAGCTGCTCGATGGCCTCGTCGCCCTCGCCAGAGTCGTTGGGGAGCGTTGACCAAGCAGTTCACGACGCTGGCCGCTG
>CAYJEC010000522.1:940-2962 GCA_964369025.1 uncultured Ideonella sp.
CAAGCGGTCAATGCACAGTTCGGCCGTCCACGGCAGCATCAGCGAGCCACAGCGAGAGTCGCGGTAAAGCCGCTCCAGCGGCATCGACTTCAGCATCGAGGCTCCGCCACAGGTGCGGATGGCAAGCGTGCACAGCGCGTTGGCGTTCTCCATCACCGTGTGGTGGCTGGCCAGCAATCGCAGGCGGGCGTCGGCGTCTGGATCCACTCTGGCCTCACGCACGGATTGCAGGAACATCGCCCTGGCTTGCTCCAGCATGATGCGCATCTGCGCCACGGCATGCTGCTTGGTCGGGTACATGCGGCGTGGCACATGGGGCATGCCTGGCAACTCCGCTCGAAGGTAGCGCACGGTGAAGTCGTAGGCGGACTGGGCGATGCCCATGTAGGTAGCAGCCAGCGTGGCGAACATGTGCGGGAACCGCTGCGCCGCCTCGAAGTACAGGCCCTCGGGCAGCAGGCGCGCCTGGTGGGGCACAAAGACCTCGTTGAGTTGCAGGTCACGCGACACCGTGGCGCGCATGCCCAGTGGATCCCAGTCGCCGCAAACACTGAGGCCCGGCGCTCGAGCCGGCACGGCCAGGAACAGGGTGTCGCGCCGAGTCGCCTCGGGGGTGTCCAAGGTGCAGAGCACCCCGTAGCAATCCGCCGCGCCCGCCAGCGTGGCGAAGAGCTTCTTTCCGTTGACGACATAACCCCCCTCCACCCGGCGAGCCCGTGTGCCCCAGGGCGCCTTGCCGGCGGACGCGGCACCACCTTCAGAAAACGGCTGCGCGTAGACCCAGCCATGGGCGACGATGCGCTCACGCATCGCCGCCCGGTGGGATTCGTGATCGGCCCGTTGCGCGGCGCTCATCTCCAGTGCGTCAGCGACCTGGCCAGCCCACAGGGTGGCGCCGACATGCATGGTGTACGACAAGGCCGTGGCGCCGCAATGCCGCCCGATCTCGGCTGCCACCAGCATGAATGCGGTGTAGTCGCCGCCCATGCCGCCCGTCTCTTGCGGGATGCACAGCGCCAACAGGCCGCTGTCGCGCAAGTCGCGGTAGTTGTCTGCGGGGAAACTGGCTTCCCGGTCGTGCAGCGCGGCACGCGGGGCGAACCGGTCGCGGCCGAGTTCGCCGGCCAGCGCGACCATCTCGCGCTGCCTGGGTGTCAGCCAGGCAGTGTCGCCGGCAATGTGCGGGGAAACGTTCGGGGCAGGCATGGTGGCCTCCGCGTCAAAGGATCTCTCCCAACAGGCGGTAGTGGCCCGCCTGGAACACCAGGGGCGGCAGGGCCGCCTCGTGCATCTGCAGCACCTGACCGATGAACAGCACATGGTCGCCCGCCACTTGCTGGCTGTGCAGGCTGCATTCGAACACCGCGGCACAACCGGCCAACACGGGCGCGCGGCCAGACCCGTCGGACCAGTTGCCCTCGGCAAAGCGATCTTCGGCACCGCTGGCGAATCGGCGAGACAGCCCCACCTGGGCTTCGGTGAGCACGTTCACCGCAAAGTGACCGGCCGCCTGGAAGGCTGGCAAGGACGGGCTGGCCATCCGCAACGACCAGAGCACCAACGGCGGGTCCAGCGACAAGGCATTGAAGGAGTTCGCCGTGAGGCCCACCGGCTGGCCCTGGGCATCTCGGCAGGTGACGATGGTCACCCCAGTCGTGAAACGGCCGAGCGCGGTTCGCAGTGCCTTGCTGTCGACGGGCAGCATCGTCTGTCGGCCTCAGCCGCCCGCGTTGCCGAGCGCGATGCCCCAGCGGGCCAGCGCGGCATCGTCGCTGACCCGGGCGTCGACCCAGCGCGCGCCGTCGGGAGTGGTCTCCTTCTTCCAGAAGGGTGCCTGGGTCTTCAGGTAATCCATCAGGAACTCGCAGGCCTGGAAGGCCACGCCACGGTGCGCCGAACTGACCGTCACCAGCACGATCTGGTCACCTGGCAGCAGCGAGCCGACACGGTGGACAACCCTTGCACCTAGGATATCGAACCGGCGGTGCGCCTCGTCGATCATCTGCTCGATGGCCTTCTCGG
>CAYJEC010000523.1:0-2953 GCA_964369025.1 uncultured Ideonella sp.
GCGAGGCCCAACCGTTCAGGCCCGAGGCGTAGACGACCGGGAAATCCAGCTGCGCTTCGGTCGCACCCAGCTTGTCGAACAACTCGAAGGCGGCGTTGATCACGTAGTCGGGGCGTGCGCCGGGCTTGTCCACCTTGTTGACCACGACGATGGGCTTCAGGCCCAACGCCAGGGCCTTTTTCGTCACGAAGCGGGTCTGCGGCATCGGGCCTTCCTGGGCGTCGATCAGCAGCACCACGCCGTCGACCATCGACAGCGCACGCTCGACCTCGCCACCGAAGTCCGCATGGCCCGGGGTGTCGACGATGTTGACGTGCGTGCCCTTCCACTCCACGGCGCAGTTCTTGGCCAGGATCGTGATGCCACGTTCTTTTTCGATGTCGTTGCTGTCCATCACTCGCTCGGCGACCTTTTCGTTTTCACGGAAAGTGCCACTCTGGCGAAGAAGCTGGTCCACGAGAGTGGTCTTGCCATGGTCAACGTGGGCGATGATGGCGATGTTGCGGATCTGTCGGGTCATGACGCTTTCTTTCAAGTATTCAGCAGGGCCTGGACCTCAATCGGGCTCAACAGGCGGTCGGCGATCAGTTCGCCGGCGGTGATATGGGCGCTGCCCAGGAAGGCAGCCGGCTCGGGGCCATAGACGCGGACCGCAGGTCGGTCGGGCTGGTCGACCCTGCGGCGCAGTCCGGACAGAAATCGCGCCGCTTCGGTTTCGGCCAGCCGCAGCAGCGGCCAGTCGCCGACCAGGCAGTCCGGCGGATGCAGCAGCGCATCGCGCCCGGGCTCATCGAGCGAGGCCAGTGCGTCCAATGTGATGGCGCCATCGAGCGTCAACGCACCGGTTTCGGTACGCCGCAGCGCCGCCAGGTGCGCGCCGCAACCGAGTTGTTCGCCAATGTCTTCGGCCAGGGTGCGGATGTAAGTGCCCTTGCTGCAGCGCACGCTGATGGTGAGTTCCAGCGCGGCATCATCCCAGCCCAGCATGTCGATGCCGTGAATCGTGACGCGGCGCGGTGCGCGCTCGACCTCGATGCCAGCGCGGGCGTACTCGTACAGCGCCTTTCCGTCCTTCTTGAGAGCGGATTGCATGGGCGGGATCTGGTCGATCTCTCCAACGAAGGCCGCGCAGGCCTGCGCCAACGCTGCGGCCGTCACGGCGACCGGTCGCTCGGCGATCACCTCACCCTCACGGTCGCCGCCCACGGTGCGCTGGCCCAACCGCAGCACGGCGGTGTAGGCTTTGTCGGCGTCCAGGCTGGCCTGCGAGAACTTGGTGGCTGCCCCGAAGCAGATCGGCAGCAGGCCGGTGGCCAATGGGTCCAGTGTGCCCGTGTGGCCTGCCTTCTCCGCGCGGTAGATTCGCTTGACCTTCTGCAACGCATCGTTGCTCGACAGGCCCAGAGGCTTGTCGAGCAAAAGCACACCGTGCAAGGCTCGGCGGGGCTGGCGATGGCGTTGCGGCGGGTTCACGTTGAACTCAGTCTTCCTTGGCGCGGGTCGCGTTGGCCTTCTGGATCAGCGAACTGAGTTCCAGTGCGCGCTCGGTGGTCTGGTCGAATTTGAAGTGCAGCGTGGGCACGGTGTGGATGGCCAGGCGCTTGAACAGGCCGTTGCGAACGAAGCCGGCTGCCTCGTTGAGGGCCACTTCACATTCGTGGGGATCGCCCACCAGCAGCGAGAAGAAGACCTGTGCGTGCGCATAGTCCGGCGTGACCTCGACCGCGTTGATGGTGACCAGGCCGATGCGCGGATCCTTCAACTCACGGATCAGTTCGGCCACATCGCGCTGGATCTGGTCGGCCACCCGGAAGCTTCGGTTAGGGATGGTTCTCTTGTGTCGCATGGTTGAGTCCTCGCTTCGCCCCAAGTAAAAAACCCCGCCGTTTCCGGCGGGGTTTCGGCTGGTTGAAGCCTGTCCCGCCTTACAGCGTGCGTGCCACTTCCTTGACCTCGAAGAACTCCAACTGGTCGCCCTCGGCGATGTCGTTGTAGTTCTTCAGCTTGATACCGCACTCGAAGCCTTCCTTGACCTCGCGGACATCGTCCTTCTCGCGGCGGACCGAATCGACCTCGCCGGTGTAGATGACGATGTTCTCGCGCAGCAAGCGGAACTTGGCACCACGGCGCACCAGACCGGAGGTGACCATCGAGCCTGCCACCGTGCCGATCTTGGAGGCCACGAAGACCTTGCGGATCTCTGCCGTGCCCAGCGCCTCTTCGCGCTGCTCGGGAGCCAGCATGCCGCTCATCGCCGCCTTCACCTCGTCCACGGCGTCGTAGATGATGTTGTAGTAGCGCAGGTCGACGCCATTGCCCTCGGCCAACTTGCGCGCACCGGCATCGGCCCGAGTGTTGAAGCCGATGATGATGGCCTTGGAGGCGATCGCCAGGTTGACATCCGATTCGCTGATGCCGCCGACAGCCGCGTGCACGATCTGAACCTTGACTTCGTCGGTGGAGAGCTTGAGCAGCGAGGAAGCCAGGGCCTCCTGCGAGCCTTGCACGTCCGCCTTGATGATCAGCGCCAGGTTCTGTGCCTCGCCCTGGCCCATGGTCTCGAACATGTTCTCGAGCTTGGCGGCCTGCTGGCGGGCGAGCTTGACGTCGCGGTACTTGCCTTGGCGGAAGGTGGCAATCTCGCGCGCCCGGCGCTCGTCCGACATCACCATGAATTCGTCACCGGCTTGCGGCACCTCGGTCAGGCCCTGGATCTCGACCGGGATCGACGGGCCGGCCGTGTCGGTCGGCTTGCCGTCCTCGTCGAGCATGGCGCGCACGCGGCCGTAGCTCGAGCCCGCCAGCACCACGCCACCCTTCTTCAGCGTGCCGCTTTGCACCAGCACGGTGGCGACCGGGCCGCGGCCCTTGTCGAGCTGGGCTTCGATCACGATGCCCTTGGCCATCGAGTCTTTCGGTGCCCGCAGTTCCAGCACTTCGGCCTGCAGCAGCA
>CAYJEC010000524.1:0-2947 GCA_964369025.1 uncultured Ideonella sp.
CCAAGGGCAAGGTCGTCGTGCAGATGCGATAGGTGGCATCGAAAGACACGTTGGCGGAGCACGCCATCTTCACATCCCCACCGGCAACGCTCTCGAAGCCGCCTCGTCCAGAAGTCACCATGTCCAAGCCCCACTCGTCCGATAGCAACCTTTTGGCTCAGCCTTTGCGCCTTCCCCATGGTGGCGTGCTGCGCAATCGCCTGGCCAAGGCTTCGATGAGCGAGACGCTGGGCACCTACGACAACCATGCGACGCCCAAGCTCGTCGCGCTGTACCGCCGCTGGGCCGCGTCGGGCATTGGCTTGCTGCTCACCGGCAACGTCATGATCGACAGGCGCGCACTGGGCGAGCCCCGTAACGTGGTGATCGAGGATGAGGCGGATCTGCCCATCCTGCGGCAATGGGCGCGCGCAGCAACCGACCAGGGCTCGGCGCTGTGGGTGCAGCTGAACCATCCCGGAAAGCAGTCACCCAAGGGTCTGAACCCGAGCAACCTCTCGCCGTCCGCCATCCCTTTCCGCGAGGACATGAAGGCGTTCTTCGAGACCCCTCGCGAAGCGACCACCACCGAGATCCAGGACATCGTCCAGCGCTTCGGCCGCAGCGCGGCCATCTGCAAGAAGGCCGGCTTCAGCGGGGTGCAGATCCACGGGGCCCACGGTTACCTCGTCAGCCAGTTCCTCTCCCCGCACCACAACCAGCGCACCGACGAGTGGGGTGGCAGCCCGGAGAACCGGCGTCGCTTCGTGATGGCCGTCTACGCCGAGATCCGGCGCCAGGTGGGTGCCGATTTTCCGGTGGGCATCAAGCTCAACTCGGCCGACTTCCAGCGTGGTGGTTTCACCGAAGAAGAGTCGATGGCCACCATCCAGGCGCTCGCCGACGCCGGCATCGACCTGATCGAGATTTCCGGTGGCACCTATGAGGCACCCGCCATGAGCGGCGCATTCCAGCAACCGCAAAAGGCCACGACGGCCGCGCGCGAAGCCTACTTCCTGGAATTCGCAGAGAAGGTGCGTGCGGCCGTGCAGGTGCCGCTGATGGTCACCGGCGGTTTCCGCACCGCTGAAGGCATGAATGCCGCGTTGCGATCCGGTGCGCTCGACATCATCGGCCTCGCTCGTCTGTTGGCCATCGACCCCGACGCCCCTAACGCCTTGCTGCAAGGCCGCGACAGCCCAGAGCGCGTGCGGCCCATCACCACCGGCATCAAGCCCGTGGATCGCATGGGGCTCATGGAAGTCCTCTGGTACACGCGGCAGCTCAAGCGCATCGCTGCAGGCGGCAGCCCGCGTGCCAACGAAAGCGGCCTGGCGGCATTCCTCAAGTCCCTGGTGTCGACCCAATGGGGCACCTACAAGACCAGGCGCCTGCGTGCCCCTGAAACGGCAACGGCCACGAACCACCTTCCATCCCACAAGGCGAAAGCCTGAAAGCCCCAGTCATGCGTCACTCACTGAAAACAAGCGCCCTGAAGCTCGCCCTGGCGGCGATGCCCTTGCTGCCGTTCGCCACTGCCGCACAAGCGCAGCAACCCGCGGCCACACCGGTGCTGGCCGAGCCGGCGAAGCCTGACAACTGGGCGAACGTGCCCACCCAATCCATCGCAGCCGGCGGCGTGGACTTCGCGTACCGCGAACTGGGCAAGCAGCATGGCGGCACGCCGGTCGTGCTCCTGGTTCACCTGGCCGCCGTGATGGACAACTGGGACCCACGCATCGTGGACGGCCTGGCCGCCAAGCACCACGTGATCGCCTTCGACAACCGCGGCATCGGTGCGTCCAGCGGAAAGCCCTCGAACTCGATGGAACAGATGGCCGACGACGCCATCACCTTCATCAAGGCCAAGGGCCTCAAGCAGGTAGATCTGTTCGGCTTCTCGATGGGCGGGATGATCGCCCAGGAAATCGTGCTGAAGGATCCGCCGCTCGTGCGCAAGATGATTCTTGCGGGCACAGGCCCGGCAGGCGGCGAGGGTATCAGCGCCGTGGCCGGCGTCACCTACTACGACATGCTGCGCGGCTTCTTCACCTTTCAAGACCCGAAGCAGTTCCTGTTCTTCACCCGCACGCCCAGCGGCATCGAGGCCGGCAAGGCCTTCCTGGGGCGCCTGAAGGAACGGACGCAGGACCGCGACAAGGAGATCGCGGTCAGCGCCTTGTTCGCCCAGCTGGAAGCCCTGCGCAACTGGGGCCAGAAGGCGCCGGCGGACCTCTCGGTCGTCAAGCAGCCCGTTCTGGTTGCCAATGGCGATGCCGACCGCATGGTGCCAACGACGAACACCCATGACCTGGCGCGGCGCCTGCCGAACAGCACGCTGGTCATCTACCCCGATGCGGGCCATGGCGGCATCTTCCAGTTCCATGCCGACTTCGTGCCCAAGGCGCTGGAGTTCCTGGCGCGATAGACCTTCCAAAGGCGCAACACATCATGTCCGAAACCCACCTCACCGCGCCCACTCGCTTCGTCGAAGTCGACGGCGATCGATTTGCTTATCGCCGTTGGGGCAACGGCACAACCGATCAGCCGCCGCTGTTCTTCCTCCAACATTTCCGCGGCGGCATGGACCACTGGGACCCGCTCATGACCGACGGCCTTGCTGCCGGGCGCGAGGTGATCCTGTACAACGGCCGCGGCGTCGCGTCCTCCTCCGGCAAGCCCCGCACGCGCATCGAACACATGGCCGACGACGCGGCTGCGGTGATCCGTGCACTGGGTCTTCGCAAGGTCGACGTGCTGGGCTTCTCGCTCGGCGGTTTTCAGGCGCAGGACCTGACGCGACGCCACCCCGACCTGGTCCGCAAGCTGATGCTGCTGGGCACTGGGCCGCGCGGTGGCAATCCTGATTCGGACCCCGGCGTGCTGGAACGGGCGCCTCGGCCGGTTCCCACGGTCGACGACTTCCTGTTCCTGTTCTTCGGCCGGTCCGAAGCTGCGCAACAGGCCG
>CAYJEC010000525.1:0-2944 GCA_964369025.1 uncultured Ideonella sp.
AGGCGGGACATGGTGTGGACTCCGAAGGTTGGTGGGGCCGGTGAATGCCGGTGAGGAGAATGTAGATAATCCCGCCCACACAGACTATACTGCAGAAACGCAAATATTCCTCTCATATTTCGGAATAATGGACCGCCTTGAAGCCATGTTCGTCTTTGCCGCCATCGTCGATGGGGGCAGCCTGTCTGCGGCCGGGCGGCGCCTGAACGTGCCGTTGGCCACCGTCAGCCGCAAACTTGCGGACCTGGAGGCGCACCTCAAGACACGCCTGATCACGCGCTCGACGCGTCGACTCGTGCTGACCGATGCAGGCCGCGACTACCTGGATGCCTGTCGCCAGATCCTCGAGCAGGTGGAAGAAGCCGAGCGCGCCGCCTCGGGGGCCTTCGCCAACGTGAAGGGCCAGCTCGTGGTGGCTGCACCGATTGTGTTCGGCAGGTTGCATGTGGTGCCGGTGGCAGCAGCCTTCCTGGAAGCCCACCCCGAGGTCGACATCCAGCTACGCCTGGGCGACCGCAACGTCAACCTCATCGAAGAGCATGTTGACGTGGCGCTGCGCATCGGCACCTTGCCGGACAGCAACCTCGTGGCGACCCAGGTAGGGATGATCCGTCGCGTGGTCTGTGCGAGCCCGGCCTACTTGAAGCGCTTCGGCACACCGCAGTCGCTGGACGATCTCGCGGCACACCGATGCATCACCTTCGATGGTCTGGAGGCCTCAAACGCGTGGACCTTTGCCGATGTCGACGGACAGAAGCAGCAGGTGAAGGTGCGCTCGCGCATGGCTGTCTCGACGGCCGAGGCCGCCATCGAGGCCGCCGCCCTCGGCCTAGGCCTGACCCGGGTGTTGTCGTACCAGGTGGCCACCGCGCTGCAGGACGGCAGACTCGTCCGCGTGCTGGTCGGCAAGGAGTCCCCTGCAGTGCCGGCCAGTCTGATCTATCCTGGCCAGGGGCGGCTGCCGATGAAGACCCGCGCTTTCATCGACTTCGCGGTCGGGCGTTTGCGCGATCGGCTGTCGGCGCTCGACCACGCGGGCGCCCCCGGACCATCACGGCCGGTCACCCCGGTTCGGGGACGGCGGCGAATACTCCAGCGGTGACACGGGCTGGTGCGCTCTCACGACGTCGCCCAAGCGGATCGCGCCCGTGGTGATCACCCGCGCCGTCATGCCGCCATGCCCGCGCATCGCGGCATAGCCGCCCGGGCCGATGGTCAGATCACCGATGCCCATGGGCTTCCACTGCTGGCGCGCCAGGCGCCTGCCGCCTTCGGAATGACAGACTTGGATGTGAGGTCACTGTTTGTGGGAGTGAACAACCCAAAATACGGCGATCTCCGCATGCTCCTGTGTCTCTGGATAGCGATCTCGTAGCAGCAGGACGCAGGCCGGGCTGGCCTCGCCGATGGCGGCTCCCATAAACGGTCACTTCATTGTCTTGTCGGCATGCTGGATGGCATGGATTTTCAGGGCCTGCCACTCCGCCGGTGTCAGGGCACGGCCCAGTGCCTCTTCGAACTGGTCACGCACGGTCGCAACGGATTCATCGGTGGTCGGGTCTTGCCCAAAACTGTGGACCATGGCCACGATGCCCCAAAGCCGGTGCCAGGTGCCCTCCAGCCCATGCACGCTGACACTGAGTTGGTACAGAGCGTCGGTGCGGCCGGGCAGGGCGCCGAGGATGCTTTCCATCGGTGGTGGCCGATTGGCCTTCGCCTCCGCTTGACGGTGCGCGTCCTGGCGCAAACTGTCGAGGTCGGCGGCGGTCATTGTGTGTCCGAAGACGCGTTCCCAATGGCGCATGGCGGCTTGAAGCGCAGCTTCTGCTGTCGCCGTCGCCTCCGTGGGTTGGATGATCAAGGCATCGACCACCTGCTGTGCCGCGCGTTGCCGAGGGGCCAAGGCGGCGCTGACCGCCGATTGGATCCGCAGGGACCTGGGGCTGTCCGGGTTTTGTGCAAGCTCTCTGGCCAGGTCAGTCCAAGGGGATCGGGAATCACGCGGCTTGCTGGATCCGGCGCCAATGTCTTCGTCTGGCGGCAGAGCATCTTGGGGCATTGCTCAAGTGTAGACCGCCGGTGGCCAACCGATCTTCCTGTGCTGGTGCGAGGACAGACATCCCCGTTGCCGCAGGCACAATCCGCTGAGCGTCCGTAAGGTGCTCAGACTGCGAGGAGGTGAGATGCAATTTGCGCGGCTCGCGTTCGCTTCCGTCCAACCAAGCCATCTGCCCCCAGAACATCATGCCCTCCACCACCAAGCCCACCGCCCGCAAAGCTGTCTATCCCTGGGCCTTTCGTGCCCGCTTCCGTCGGGGTGGATTTGGGTGGCGGGGTTCACGGCTGGCTATCGGACGCATCTCCGAAGCGGTGGGCGAGGTTCTCCGGGTGCAACGGCTGGACCCTTTGCTCGCCGCCCAAGGCGCAGTGCTCTTCCTCCAGCGTCTCTCACCCGCACTGGCTGATGTGGACAGCTCCACGGGTGCCTTGGGCAGTGCCGCCCATGGGGCGGTGCAGGCCCTGGTTCCGGTGATCGCCAAAGCACCAGCCACAGATTCCCAGAGAGTCGCCTGGCTGGAGAGCTTGTTCGCGGCACTGCAGGAGGATGATCCCCCTTACATCGAGTCCGTCGGGGATGCCTGGGGAGACTTGTGCGTCACTGAGGAGCTGGCATCCCGGTGGGCCGATGAGTTGCTCCCCACAGTGCGGCGTGTCCACCAGGACCGTCAGGCTGGAAAGTTTGGATGGTTCACCGGAACCCCTGCCTGCTTGAGTGCCTTGTACAAGGCGCATCGGCACGACGAACTCCTTCAAGTCCTGGACCTGAACCCCCGTCCCTCCTGGCATGAAAGTGTCTGGGGTGCCCGGGTCCTGGTGGCAAAGGGCGAAGTGGAAGAGGGCATCGCCTATCTGGAGCGACGCTGTGGCCAACAGGTCACTCCCG
>CAYJEC010000526.1:0-2940 GCA_964369025.1 uncultured Ideonella sp.
GCGCTCGATGTGGATCCGTTCGGGCGGCACGCCGGCAGCCAGCAGCGCGGCCTCGCCCTCGTCGTTCATCGAGTACGGGCCACAGACGAAGGCATGGTCGACGTGCGTCGGGTCGATGACCGTGCGCAGGAAATCGCCGATCTTGTCGCGGTTCATCATGCCCATGTTGAGCGGCGAATCGACCTGCTCGTCGCTGAACACATGGTGCAGCGTCAACCGGGTCATGTAGCGGTTCTTCAGATCCTCCAGTTCTTCCTTGAACATGGTGGAGGCGGCCCGGCGGTTGCCGTAAACCAGGGTGAATCGGCTGCCGGGCTCGCGCATCAGCGCCGTCTTCATGATCGACAGGATGGGCGTGATGCCGCTGCCACCGGCAAGGCCCAGGTAGTGGCGAGGCGTCTCGGGCGCCAGGGGCACGAAGAAGCGGCCCTGCGGCGGCATCACCTCCAACGTGTCGCCGGCCTTGAGGTGCTGGTGCAACCAGTTGGAGAACACGCCACCGGCCACCTTGCGCACGCCGACGCGCAGTTCACCATCATCGAGGCCTGCGCAGATCGAGTAGGACCGGCGCACATCGGCGCCATCCACGTCGCGGCGCACGGTCAGGTACTGGCCTTGGGTGAAGCGGTAAAGATCCGCCAGCTCGCCGGGCACGTCGAACGAGACGATCATCGCCTCGTCGGTATCGGGGCGGACCTCGCGCACCCTCAGCGTGTGGAAATGCAGTGTGGTCATTCGGACCTCGTTCTAAATCGGCTTGAAATGCTCGAACGGCTCGCGGCAGGCGATGCAGCGGTAGAGCGACTTGCAGGCGGTGGAGCCGAAGGCTGACAGCCGCTCGGTCTGCAGGCTGCCGCAGCGCGGGCAGGCCACGTTGCGGGCCATCACCCGCACCGTCGCGAGCGCCGCATCGGGCGCGCATTGACCCGGCGGGGCGATGCCGTACTCACGCAGCTTGGTGCGGCCGGCGTCGCTGATCCAGTCGGTCGTCCAGGCCGGAGCGCGGCGCTGCGTGACGCGGGTCGGGCCCAGGCCGGCAGCGTCGAGTGCGCTGCAGATCGATTCGGCGATCACCTCGGTCGCCGGGCAGCCGGAGTAGGTGGGCGTGACCACCACCTCCAGGCCGTCATCGTGCGACACCACCTCGCGGATGATGCCCAGGTCGCGCACCGACAGCGCCGGCACCTCGGGGTCGAGCACCGAGTCGAGCACGCTCCATGCGCGCTCGGTTCGGCCGACCTCGACGGCCGTGCTCACCACTTGCCCCCAGGGTAGGCCCGTTGGAGGTACTGCATCTCGGCCAGCATGTAGCCCAGGTGCTCGCTGTGCACGCCCTGGCTGCCGGTGGGCACGAACTTGCTCGGCGCGGGCGCCGCCAGCTTCGCTTCGGCCAGCACCGCCAGCATGGCCGCCGTCCAGTCGGGTTGCAGATCGGCGCGCGAGGGGCCCAGGCCGCTGGCCACGGCGGCCACGTCGGCCTCGTCGGCGGCGAACAGTTCGGTGCCGTAGGGCCACAGGCGGGCCAGTGCATCACGCATGCGTCGGGCCGATTCGTCACTGCCGTCGCCCAGGCGGATCACCCAGTCGCTGGCATGCTCGCGGTGGTAGCGCGCCTCCTTCACCGCCTTGCCGGCGATCGCGGCCACCTCGGTATCGCCGCTGGCCTGCAGGCGCTGCCACCACAGGTGCAGCCAGGTGGCCACCATCAGGTTGCGCAGCATCGCGTCGGCGAAGTCGCGGCCGGCCTTGCGGCCGGGCAGTTCCACCAGCGTGGGGTTCAGGTAGTCGCGCTCCTCGCGCAGGAAGGCCAGCTGGTCTTCGTCGTAACCCTTCCCGCTCAGCTGACCCACGCGGGTCAGGACAGCGCGCGCCTGGCCGATCAGGTCGAGCGACATGTTGGTCAGCGCCATGTCCTCTTCGATGATGGGGCCGTGGCCGCACCACTCGCTCTGACGCTGGGCATGGATCAGGCAGGCATCGGCCAGGCGCAGCAGGTAGCGAAGGCGCAGGTCGGCGGGGATCTGGATCGAGGGGGTCATCGTGTGGCTCCCGCGTTCACATGTGGTTCACGGCTTCGGGCAGCTCGTAGAACGTGGGGTGGCGGTAGACCTTGTCCTCGGCCGGGTCGAACAGCATGTCCTTGTCGGCCGGGTCGGAGGCCACGATCTGGTCGGACCGCACCACCCAGACGCTGGTGCCCTCGAGACGGCGGGTGTAGACCTCGCGTGCCATCTGCAGTGCCATCTTCGGGTCCGGTGCGTGCAGGCTGCCGCAGTGCTTGTGGTCCAGGCCCGCCTTGGGGCGGACGAAGACTTCCCACAGAGGCCATTCGTTCTGGGTGTTGCTCATGGTGTACTCCGTTCAGGCCGCCTGGGCCTGTGTTTGCTGTTTGCGGGCATGGGCCAAGGCCGCATCGCGCACCCAGGCACCGTTGTCCCAGGCGCTCACGCGGTCAGCCAGGCGCTCGCGGTTGCAGGCGCCCTCGCCGCCCACGACGCGCCAGAACTCGCTCCAGTCGATCGGACCGAAGTCGTAGTGCTCACGCTGCGCGTTCCACTTCAGCAGTGGGTCGGGCAGCGTGACACCCAGCACCTTGGCCTGCTCGGCGGTCGCGTCGATGAATTTCTGGCGCAGGTCGTCGTTGCTGATGCGCTTGATGCCCCAGCGCATGGATTGCGCGCTGTTCGGGCTCTCAGCGTCCGGCGGGCCGAACATCATCAGGCTGGGCCACCACCAGCGGTTCACCGCGTCCTGCACCATGGCGCGCTGGGCATCCGTGCCCTCGCGCATCATCACGTTCAGTGCGTCGAAACCCTGGCGCTGGTGAAAGCTCTCCTCCTTGCAGACGCGGATCATGGCCCGCGCATACGGCGCATAGGAGCAGCGGCACAGCGGGATCTGGTTCATGATCGCCGCGCCATCGACCAACCAGCCGACCAC
>CAYJEC010000527.1:0-2930 GCA_964369025.1 uncultured Ideonella sp.
TGTTGGTCTGGAAGGCGATGCCGTCGATCACGCCGATGATGTCGCCGATCTTGCGCGAGGCATGGTTGATCTCGTCCATCGTGGACATGACCTGTGAAACGGCGTCGCCGCCACGCTCGGCCACGGCCGAGGCTGAACTGGCAAGCTGATTGGCCTGGTTGGCGGCGTCGGCGCTCTGGCGCACGCTCGCGGTGAGTTGCTCCATCGACGAGGCTGTCTGCTGCAGGCTGCCCGCCGCTTGCTCGGTGCGCTGCGACAGGTTCTGGTTGCCAGTGGCGATCTCGGCGCTGGCGTTGGCAATGCTGCCGGCGGCGCGTCGCACGTTCTGCATGGTGGCATGAAGGTGCTCGACCATGCCCGCCAGGCCGCGCTGCAGATCACCGATCTCGTCCTGCCGGTCGGTGGCCGGGCGCAGGGTCAGGTCGCCTTCAGCCACGGCGGCAGAAACCTGCGAGGCCTCACGCAGCGCCTGCACCAGTCGGCGCAGCATGTGTGCGCAACCCAGCACGGTGGCCACGGTCAGCAGCAGGCTCACCAGACCCAGCGCCAGCACGTTTCGGCGAGAGTCGCTGGCCGACGCCAACTGGGTCGCCGTGGCGTCAGCCTCGATGCCGTCGACCACCTTGACCATCGCCTGGCTGGCGGCCTTGAAGCTCATGTCGGCGCTTTGCATGGCGGCCACGCCGGTATTCGGGTCCACCGATGCCAGGTCGATGGCCTGGTCGGCCTGTTTGACATAAGCGGCCAGGTGGGTTTCGACCTGGGTGGCACTGTGGTGCAGGTCGGCGTTTTCGGCGTGCTGCGCGCTGACCTCGTCGATCACGCGCTTGATGCCCTGCATCTGCTGGGGCAACTGCGCACGGAAGGCCTTCAGCGCCGGCTCGTCGAGTGAAGCGACCAGTGCGACCGTGCGGTAGACACCGGCGTGCATCAGGCCCATCTGCTCCTGCGCGCCGGTGATGGTGCGCAGGTTGCCGAGGTCGCTGCGCGCGGCGCTGGCGCCGTGGCTTGCCGCGACGCTCAGTACAGCCACACTGACGGCACCCCCGGCCAGCGCCACGACGGCGCTGATGATGGGCGGGAGCAGCAGTTTGGATCCGAGCTTCATGGCCAGGGCGCCCTCAGGAATTGACGTGTGTGCGGTCGCGTAGGTCGTACTTACTTGTAGATTCCGCCGCAAACGACGCTGTCGTCCAGCTTCTCGCAGTACATCGACTTGGGCTCGATCTTCTTGGTCTCGGGGTTGGTGAACTTGTAGTCCTGCCAGAACGTGCCCTTGCTTTGGGCGAGTTCGACGCGCTCGCGCACGAAGGCCTTGCCGTCCACGTCCTTCAGGTCGATCAGGTTCTTGCCGATCATCTTTTCGTTCGCGCCATGGGCGCGCACCGTGCCATCCATGCCGTAGACCACCAGATACAGATCCTGGTACTTGAACTGCCCGGCCTTGTTGCTGACCTCGGCATAGCCCTTCTCGTTGCCGTTGGCCTTGATGAAGGCCATGCCTTTCTTGACCATCTTGGTCGCGTCGTCGGCGGTGGCTCCGCCCTCCGCGGCATGGGCCAGGGGCAGGACCAGAGCGGCCAGAAGGCCAAGGGCAGGAACCTTTTTCAGTGCGCGCATCAGAGTCTCCAGGAAACGTGGTGGGGGGGTGATCAGGCTTGGGCTTGTTCGATCAAGCCCATGTCGGTGGCGCTCATCAGCGCCGTGATGTCCATCAGGATCAGCATGCGTTCGCCAACGTTGGCGATGCCGGTGATGAAGCTCATGTCGACCTGGGCGTTCATGCCGGGGGCCGGCTTCACGGCGTCGACCGACAGCTCCAGCACGTCGGAGACCGAGTCCACCACCGCGCCGACGACGCGGCCCAGGATGTTCAGCACGATCACCACGGTGAAGGCGTTGAAGTCGGCGGTCTCGCAGTTCAACTTCACCCGCAGGTCGATGATCGGCACGATCACGCCGCGCAGGTTCACCACGCCTTTCAGGAAGGCCGGGGAGTTGGCAATGCGGGTCGGTTGCTCGTAGGAGCGGATTTCCTGCACCCGCAGGATGTCGATGCCGTATTCCTCGCCCCCAAGGCGGAAAGTCAGGTATTCGCCATGCGTGGCAGCGCTCTTGCCGGCCTTCGCACTCTTCACCGCCCGCTCGGCTTCGTGCCGGGCCACCTGCTTGGCTTCGGTGATCATGTCCATGGTCTTCGCGTCCTTTGCGTGGGATGGGCGGGCAGGGATCAGCGCCGCTCAGGGAGTTATCGGTCGAATCAAGGGGGCTTTTAGGGGGCCGATCAGAAAGATTCCCAGTCGTCGCTGGCACCGCTGGCTGCGCTCGGCGAGGCCGGCGGGGTGGCCACTGCAGGGCGGGTGGCAGGGGCCGGCGCCTTGCGGGCGGCCTGGATCGCTGCGTCAGCCGCTTTCACGTGGGCCACCTGGGCGGGCGCCGGGCGCGGTGCAGGAGCCGGTGCGGCGTGCTCGTCCAGGCGGAAGGTGGCGACCACTTCCATCAGGCGCTGGGCCTGGTGTTTCAGGCTCTCGGCCGCAGCGGCGGATTCTTCCACCAGTGCGGCGTTCTGCTGGGTCATCTGGTCCAACTGGTTGATGGCCGAGTTGACCTGGCCGATACCCTGGCTTTGTTCGCTGGATGCAGCGGTGATCTCGCCGATGATGTCGTTCACCCGACGCACCGAGCCGACGATCTCGGTCATGGTGCTCCCGGCGTCCTGCACCTGGCGGGCACCGTTTTCGACCCGGTCGACCGAGGCGCCGATCAGGCCCTTGATTTCCATGGCCGCTTCGGCCGAGCGGCCGGCCAGGTTGCGCACCTCGCCGGCGACCACCGCGAAGCCACGGCCCTGCTCGCCGGCACGTGCCGCTTCCACGGCAGCGTTCAGCGCCAGGATGTTGGTCTGGAAGGCGATGCCATCGATCACGCCG
>CAYJEC010000528.1:0-2930 GCA_964369025.1 uncultured Ideonella sp.
CGACTACGCCTTCATCCTGCATATGGTCGAGACCATGAAGCCCGGCACCGGCCGCATGGCCGGGGTAGTGCCGCATGGCGTGCTGTTCCGAGGCGCGGCCGAAGGGCGCATCCGCCAGAGGTTGATCGAGGAGAACCTGCTCGACGTGGTGATCGGTCTGCCCGAGAAGCTGTTTTACGGTACCGGCATCCCGGCCGCGGTGCTGGTGTTCCGCAAGCACAAGGCCGACGACAAGGTGCTGTTCATCGACGCCAGCCGCGACTTCGAGGCCGGCAAGAACCAGAACCTACTGCGCGAGGCCGACCTGCAGCGCATCCTGGACGCTGCCACAGCGCGCCAGCCCGTGGCGCGTTACGCCCACCTGGCCACGCCCGCCGAGATTGCCGAGAACGACTTCAACCTCAACATCCCGCGCTACGTCGACACCTTCGAGGAAGAGGCAGAGATCGACTTGATGGCCGTGCGCCGCGAGCGCGAGCAGCTCAAGGCCGAGCTGGCAGGGCTGGAACTGCAGATGGACGCCTACTTGAAGGAGCTGGGCTATGAATGACGGCCTGCCTGTCCAGCAGGCCGAGCGACAGCTTGCGAAGAAGGGAGCGAGCGATGCTGCCTGAAGGATGGCACCGCAGCACGCTGGGCGAGATCACCCGTATCACCTCTGGCGGCACGCCGGATCGCTCTGAGCCGAGCTACTGGGGCGGTAGCGTGCCCTGGGTGACCACGGGGGAGATTCAGTTCAACACCATCACCGACACGGTCGAGAAGATCACCGAGGCGGGCCTGAAGAACTCGTCGGCCAAGCTCTTCCCGCCGGGCACGCTGCTGATGGCAATGTACGGGCAGGGCAAGACGCGTGGACAGGTGGCCAAGCTGGCCATTGAGGCCAGCACCAACCAGAACTCGGCAGCGATCCTCCTCAACGAAGGCCACGACCCCGACTTCTACTTCCAATTCCTGTCGTGGAAGTACGACGAGATCCGGGACTTTGGCCACTCAGGGGGCGTGTCGCACCTGAACGCTGGACTGTTGAAGTTGATCGGTGTGCCGGTAGCGCCGATCGATGAGCAGAGGAAGGTTGCTCGAATTCTCGGTACTTGGGACGCTGCCATTGCAAAGGCTCAGCGGCTTCTGTGCGTAACGCACCGTCGGAATCGCTCGTTTATGAGCTCTCTTCTTTCTGGTGGGCGTCGGCTCGCGACGAAAGTTCGGGCTTGGAGCTACCGAGACTTCGACGAGGTCTTTGAGCGAGTGGCGCGGAAGAACGCAGTAGGCAATGAGAACGTGCTCACCATCTCAGGCGAACATGGCCTCATCAGTCAGCGTGAGTTCTTCAACAAGTCGGTTGCCAGCGCAGACCTGTCCGGCTACACGCTCTTGCATCGAGGCGAGTTTGCCTACAACAAGAGCTACTCCGCTGGCTATCCAATGGGCGCTATCAAGCCGCTGATGAACTACGACGCCGGCGTGGTGTCGAGCCTGTACTTGTGCTTTCGGCTGCGCCCCGGCGTGGACGCCAGCTTCGACTTCTTCCGGCACTACTTCGAGATCGGACTTCTCAACGAAGGCATCGGCGGTATTGCGCAGGAAGGTGCTCGCAACCACGGGCTTCTGAATGTTGGTATCGGCGACTTTTTCAAGCTCCGGCTACACGTTCCCGATGCCGATGAACAGCGCGCGATTGCCACGGCCATCAATACTGCGGAAGCAGAGGAGCAGTTGCAGTTGCAGCGTTTGAGTGCGCTGCGAGCAGAGAAGCTGGCCTTGATGCAGCAGCTGCTTACCGGCAAGCGCCGCGTCCACCTTCCAGCCACGGAGGGCACGCCATGACCGCCGCCGCGCCGAATTCGAAGGAGCAGTACGCCGCTCACCTTCCAGCGCTGCACCAGTTGTGCAACCTGGGCTGGAACTTCCTGACCACGGCCCAAGCGCTGGCGCTGCGCGGCAGCACGCGCGAGGTCATCTTGCGGTCCCGCCTGGTCGAGGTGCTGCAGACGCGGCGCTACGAATACAAGGGCCAGTGGTACCCGCTATCCAGCAGTGGCATTGAGCAGGTGGTGCGCGAGCTGTCGGCCGTCAGCCTGACCGAGGGGCTGCTGCCGGCCAATGAGCGGCTGTACTGCAAGCTGGCGCTGGGCATCACGGTCACGGAGTTCATGCCCGACGGCAAGAAGCACCAGCCCACCATCGCCGTCATCGACTGGACCAACCCTACGGCCAACCGCTGGGACGTGACCGAAGAGCTGGAGGTGCTGTCGGCACATGGAACGCACCACCGTACGCCGGACATGGTGTGCTTCGTCAACGGCCTGCCGCTTGTGGTGATCGAGGCCAAGCGGCCCGAGTCCACCCACGCCGGCAAGTCGATGGTGACTGAGGGCATCAGCCAGCACTTGCGCAATCAGCGCCCGGACGAGATTCCCCAGCTGTTTGGCTACGCACAGCTGCTGTTGTCCATCAGCCAGACCGAGGGCCGCTATGGCACCACGGCCACGGCAGCCAAGTTCTGGGCCCGCTGGCGCGAAGAAGAGTTCACCGCGGCCCACATGGCGGATGTGAAGAACGCCGCTCTCACTGCGGACGTTCGACAGCAGCTCTTCGAGGGCAAGCCGAAAGCGCTGGCTGCCCACTTCGATGCGCTGTGGTCCCAGCCCATGGAGCCCACTGACCAGGACCGATTGCTGACCAGCTTGGTGACGCCGGCGCGCTTACTCGAGTTCCTGCGCAGCTACGTTCTCTTCGACCGCAAGGTCGGAAAGATCGTTGCGCGCTACCAGCAGTTCTTCGGCATCCGCGCCCTGCTCGCTCGCATCCTGCAGCTGCGGCCCGATGGCGGGCGCGAAGGGGGCGTCATCTGGCACACCACCGGCTCGGGTAAGAGCTTCACGATGGTGTTCCTGACCAAGGCGTTGCTGCTGGTTGAATCCCTGGCC
>CAYJEC010000529.1:0-2924 GCA_964369025.1 uncultured Ideonella sp.
CACCGCGCCGGTCGAGGAGGCAGCGGCGTGAGCACAGTTCTCGAACTGAAGGGCGTGCACACCCACATCGGGGCATACCACATCCTGCACGGTGTGGACCTGATGGTGCCCGAGGGCGAGGTGACCATGCTGCTGGGCCGCAACGGCGCCGGCAAGAGCACCACGCTGCGGACCATCATGGGCCTGTGGGCCGCCTCCAAGGGCAGCGTCCACTTCAAGGGCCGGCCCATCGGCGGCCCTGGCGGCCAGGCCGAAACGCCGGCCATCGCGCAGCTCGGCGTGGCCTACGTGCCCGAGAGCATGGGCATCTTCAGCGACCTGACGGTGCGCGACAACATGCTGCTGGCGGCCCGCGCCGCGCGCGATGTGGCCGCGCTGGACAAGGGCCGGCTCGACTGGATCTTCAGCCTCTTTCCGGCACTGCACAAGTTCTGGCTGTATCCCGCCGGCAAGCTCAGCGGCGGGCAGAAGCAGATGCTGGCCGTGGCCCGCGCCATCGTCGAGCCGCGTTCGCTGATCCTGATCGACGAGCCCAGCAAGGGCTTGGCGCCAGCCATCATCCACAACCTGATCGCCGCCTTCCGCGAGCTGAAGCGCCAGCAGACCACCATCCTGCTGGTCGAGCAGAACTTCATGATGGCCAAGACCCTGGGCGACAGCGTGGCGGTGATGGACGACGGGCGCGTGGTGCACGCCGGCCGCATGGCCGAGCTGGCCGATAACGAGGCGATGCAGCAGCGGCTGCTGGGCCTGTCGCTAGGGGCGCACCAATGAGCGCGCCGGTGAACACACCCGCGAGTGCCATCCCCAAGGCCCAGTTCGACGGGCGCCCGCTCGCCCTGCTGGCCGGCATCGCGACGTTGGGACTGCCGCTGATCGGCTCGCCTTCCACCTGGCTCACGCTCACCGTGGCGGGCCTGGCGATGGGCATGATCGTCTTCATCATCGCTTCCGGCCTGACGCTGGTGTTCGGCCTGATGGATGTGCTGAACTTCGGCCACGGCGTGTTCATCGCGCTGGGCGCCTTCGTCGCCACCAGCGTGATGGGCGGCATGGCGGACTGGACCGGCAGCGCCTCGCTGGCCAGCAACCTGGTGGCGGTGTTCGCCGCGATGGCTGTCGCCATGGCCGTGGCCGGCGCGGTGGGCCTGGCCTTCGAGCGGGTGATCGTGCGGCCGGTCTATGGCCAGCACCTGAAGCAGATCCTCATCACCATGGGCGGCATGATCGTCGGCGAGGAGATCATCAAGGTGGTCTGGGGCCCGCTGCAGATTCCGCTGCCGCTGCCCGAGGGGCTGCGCGGCGCGCTGCTGTTCGGCGATGCGGCGATCGAGAAGTACCGCGTCTTTGCAGTGGGAGTGGGCGCTGTGGTGTTCATCGCGCTGCTGTGGGTGCTCAACCGCACCAAGCTCGGCCTGCTGGTGCGTGCCGGTGTGCAGGACCGCGAGATGGTGGAGTCGCTGGGCTACCGCATCAAGCGCCTGTTCGTCGGCGTGTTCGTGGCCGGCTCCGCCTTGGCGGGTCTGGGTGGCGTGCTGTGGGGGCTGTACCAGCAGAGCGTGGTGCCGCAGATCGGTGCGCAGGTGAACACGCTGATCTTCATCGTCATCATCATCGGTGGCCTGGGCTCGACACTGGGCTGCTTCGTCGGCGCGCTGCTGGTGGGGCTGGTGGCCAACTACGCCGGCTTCCTGGCGCCCAAGGTGGCTCTGTTCTCCAACATCGGCTTGATGGTCGCGGTGCTGCTGTGGCGGCCGCAGGGCTTGTACCCCGTGACCAATCGGTGAGGCCTTCGATGCTCGACCGCCTCCTCTCCCACGACCGCCCGCAAAGCCGCTGGCTCGCCGCCGCGCTGCTGTTGATCACCGCCGCGCTGCTGCTCGCACCCTTCATCTTCCCGGGCGCCAAGTCGCTCAACGTGGCGGCCAAGATGCTGGTGTTCATCCTGCTGGTGGCCAGCTATGACCTGCTGCTGGGCTACACCGGCATCGTCAGCTTCGCCCACACCATGTTCTTCGGCATCGGGGCGTATGGCGTGGCCATTGCCTGCAATGCGGCCACCGGCGGCGACGGCGCTGGCTGGGGCGCGGTCGCACTGGGCGTGGCCGGTGCGCTGGCCCTCTCCACGGTGCTGAGCACCGTGATCGGGCTGTTCTCGCTGCGGGTGAAGGCCATCTTCTACGCAATGATCACGCTCGCCGTGGCGGCTGCCTTCCAGACCCTGGCCTCGCAGTTGAGCGACGTGACCGGCGGTGAGGACGGCCTGAGCTTCAAGACGCCGGCCTGGCTCTCGCCCTCTTTCGAGCCGTTCGACGAGCCGGTGTTCGGCCTGATGCTCGACGGCAAGGTCATTGCCTACTACGGCATCTTCGTTGTGGTGGTGCTGTTGTTTCTGGCGCTGCTGCGCATCGTCAACTCGCCCTTCGGCCGGGTGCTGCAGGCGATCCGCGAGAACGATTTCCGGGCCGAGGCCATCGGCTACCGCACGGTGGTGTACCGCACGCTGAGCAATGTGCTGTCTGCCGGTTTTGCCACGCTGGCCGGCGCGTTGCTCGCACTGTGGCTGCGTTACACCGGCCCCGACACCACGCTGAGCTTCGAGATCATGCTGGACATTCTGCTGATCGTCGTCATCGGTGGCATGGGCACGGTGTACGGCGCGGTCGTCGGCTCGGTGATCTTCGTTTTCGCACAGAACTACCTGCAGGACCTGCTCAAGCTGGTCGGCGGCGAGGGCGGGTGGCTGGCCCAGGTGCCGGTGCTCGGCCCCTTCGTGTCGCCCGACCGCTGGCTGCTCTGGCTGGGGCTGGGCTTCGTGCTCTGCGTGTATCACTTTCCGAGCGGCGTGGTGGGCCGGCTGCGTGCTCGGGGCAAGACGGATCCGACGGCCTGACATTCCAACACCCTGGAGACACATGATGACC
>CAYJEC010000530.1:0-2920 GCA_964369025.1 uncultured Ideonella sp.
CGCGCTCGCCTCGGCTTCAATGTCAGGCGCCCGAACTTCACCTTTCCCGGAGGTCGCATGTCGGACTCTTGGTACGAACGCACCGTCTTGCCCTATCTGCTGGATTTTTCGTGCGGCATGAAGCCGATACGGAAGCAACGGATGAAGGTCATCCCTCAAGCGAGTGGCCGCGTGCTGGAGATCGGCATCGGCACAGGGCTGAATCTGCCCTTCTACGACCCAGCCCGCATCAAGTCCATCGTGGGCGTTGATCCGGGGATGCAGATGCACAGGCTCGCGCTGAAACGCAGCATCGCGGCGGGGCTGAAGATCGAACTGATGGGCGTGTCGGCCGAGAGGCTTCCTGTTGCGGACGCCAGCTTTGAGACAGTGGTCAGCACGTATACGCTCTGCACCATCCCCGATCCGGTCGCAGCGCTCAAGGAACTCCGGCGTGCCTTGGTGCCAGGGGGCAGGTTGCTGTTCTCCGAGCATGGCCGGGCGCCTGATGAGAATGTGTTGAAGTGGCAGACTCGCCTGCAACCCTATTGGATGAAAGTGGCAGGTGGCTGCAGGATGGATCGGGACATTCCTGCGCTCCTGGAGGAGGCGGGTTTCAAGGCGAAGGTGGAGTCCCGGTACATCCCCGGGCCGAAAGTTCTCTCGTTTCACTATTGGGGCGAAGCGGTGGCTGCTTGAACGCACCTCCATCGGCCGATGGGGACCCTGCCCTTGATTGAATCGAACATGACCATCAAACTTGAGAACCATGCGGTCGACGAGTACATCGCGGCGTTCCCTGAAGAGGTGCAGGTCGTGCTGCGCGAGATCCGGGCAACGGTGCGCAAGGCTGCGCCGGAGGCGGAGGAACGGATCAGTTACCGCATGCCGGCCCTGTTTCAAGACGGTGTTCTGGTGTACTACGCTGCGTTCAAACGCCACATCGGTGTGTATCCGCCCGTGCGGGACGACAAGCTGGCCGAGGCCACAGCCCAGTACGCCGGCCCCAAGGGCAACCTGCAGTTCCCGTTGTCAGAGACAATTCCGTATCCGCTGATAGGGCGTATCGTCAAGGCGCGGCTGAAGGAAAATCGCCTTCGCAAGGCAGCGAAGGCCAAATAGCCGGCAGCGTGCGCCAAAACCCAGGAACCCGCATGGAATCCGCTGACATGTCGACCGCCATCCCATCGGTGCCCGAGGTGGCGGACAAGCACGGGCTGGAGATCAGCTTGAACAGCGCACTCGAGTTGTGCGAGTTGGAACTTGCCACGCTGGTGGACATCCGCCAGGCCTTCGAGATCCAGATGAAGGGGGCGATCCCGGACACGGTTCACATCCCGCTGTTCGAGGTCAAGCGCCTGCTGGGCCACACGCTGAGCGAGAACGAGCAGGACATCCTGGACGCTGGCCAGCCCACCCCGATGGACGTGCAGGGCTTCTTCACGATGATCAACCAACTGCACCACGTGCGTGACCGCATCGTGCTGTGCATCTGCAACAGTGGCAGGCGCAGCCTCTACGCGGCCAGCCTGCTGCGGTCGATGGGCTACGGCAAGGCGCTGTCGGTGGCAGGCGGCTTCCAGGCCTGGAAAAAGCTCCAGGCCGAAGCCGCCGCCGCGCAAGATCAGAACAAGAAGTAGCGCTGCGCCAGCGGCAGCTCCGTGGCCGGCTCACAGGTCAGCAGCACGCCGTCGGCGCGCACCTCGTAGGTCTGGGCGTCGATCTCCATCGTGGGCAGGTAGCCGTTGTGGACCATGTCGGTCTTCTTGACCGTGCGGTTGCCTTTCACGGCGGCCAGCCGCTTGTGCAGGCCGTAGCTCTCGGCCACGCCGCCGGCCAGCGCCGCCTGGCTGACGAAGGTGAGTGACCCGCGCGCCAGTGCGCCGCCGAAGGCGCCGAACATCGGCCGGTAGTGCACCGGCTGCGGCGTCGGGATGCTGGCGTTCGGGTCCCCCATTGCGGCGGCGGCGATGAAGCCGCCCTTCAACACCAGGCTGGGTTTGACGCCGAAATGCGAGGGCCGCCAGAACACCAGATCGGCCCATTTGCCCGGGGCGATCGAGCCCACCTCGTGCGAGATGCCATGCGAGAGCGCCGGGTTGATGGTGAGCTTGGCGATGTAGCGTTTGACGCGGGCGTTGTCGTGCCGCTCGGTGTCGCCCGGCAGTGCACCGCGCTGCAGCTTCATCTTGTGCGCCGTCTGCCAGGTGCGGATGACGACCTCGCCGACGCGCCCCATCGCCTGGCTGTCGGACGAGAACATGCTGATGGCGCCGAGGTCGTGCAAAACATCCTCGGCCGCGATGGTCTCGCGGCGGATCCGGCTCTCGGCGAAGGCCAGGTCCTCGGCGATGCTGGCATCCAGATGGTGGCAGACCATCAGCATGTCCAGGTGCTCGTCCACCGTGTTCACGGTGTAGGGCATGGTCGGGTTGGTGGAAGAGGGCAGGAAGTTCGCCTCGCCCACCACCTTCATGATGTCCGGCGCGTGGCCGCCGCCCGCACCCTCGGTGTGGAAGGCGCACAGCGTGCGGCCCTTGGTGGCGGCGATGGTGTTCTCGACAAAGCCCGATTCGTTCAGCGTGTCGGAGTGGATCGATACCTGGGTGTCGGTCTCCTCGGCAACCGACAGGCAGCAGTCGATCGCCGACGGCGTGGTGCCCCAATCCTCGTGCAGCTTCAGGCCCATGGCGCCGGCATCGATCTGCTGGCGCAGCGCCTCGGGCCGGCTGGCGTTGCCCTTGCCGAGGAAGCCCAGGTTCATCGGGAAGGCATCGGCCGCCAGCAGCATGCGCTCGATGTTGGCCGGCCCTGGTGTGCAGGTGGTGGCGAAGGTGCCGGTGGCCGGGCCGGTGCCGCCACCGAACATGGTGGTCACGCCCGAGTACAGCGCCTCGTCGATCTGCTGCGGGCAGATGAAGTGGATGTGGGTGTCGATGGC
>CAYJEC010000531.1:0-2919 GCA_964369025.1 uncultured Ideonella sp.
AAGCCCACGACCGCAAGCGGCTGGAGCAGTTGTGCCGCTACATCACCCGCCCCGCTCTGTCGGACGAACGGGTGCAGCTCAACGCCGCCGGGCAGGTGGAGCTGAAGCTCAAGACGCCTTGGCGCGACGGCACCACGCATCTGGTGATGAGCCCGCTGGAGTTCATGCAGCGGCTGGCCGCGTTGGTGCCGCGGCCGAGGTTGCACCTGATCAGGTTCCACGGAGTATTGGCCCCGAACGCTAAGCTCCGGCCGCTGGTGGTGCCACAGGGGCCGCAGGTGCAAGAGGCGGCCAGCGAAGCCGCAGCGGCTGCCGAGTGCGAGGTCGAGAGCCTTCAGCCGCGGCCGAACCGCATCAGCTGGGCGCGGCTACTCAAGCGTGTGTTTGACATCGACATGCAGCGGTGCCCGAACTGCAGCGCCGGGGAGCTGAAGATAATCGCGGCCATCCTGGAGTGGCCGGTCATCGAGAAGATCCTAACGCACCTGGGCCTGGACCCGCAGCCGCCTCCCCGAGGGCGGGCGCGTGAGATCGGGCAACACTGACGCCACCTGAGCCGCGCCGGCCGTCATCAACACCACATCCGCAGACTGCAGCGCCGAAGTGCTGCCGGGCGACGCTGCGCGCAGAGTGGGCGCGGCGTTGCCGAACGAGGGTCAACCCTGAGATCGAGGCCGCGGATCAAGGCCAGAGGAGCCTCGGGGGGAGTGGCGAGGCGGTCCGAATGGGCACCGCTGCCACAATCTTGCTGCCGCAGATATCCCACCCTGGTAGGTCGCGGCCCGGTCGTCGGGCCTTTCGGCGGCGTTTGAAATTCCTATGCGCGCTTCTTCTGCTTTTCGCTGATGGCGGCCGAGGTCTCCTTGATCAGCGGGGCGAAGTAGCCCAGCACGTCCGGGTGGTTGTTGGACTTGGCGATCGCCATCGTCCGCGTCATGTTCATCATCGTCAGGCTGCGCCAGTCTTGGGCCAGCGTGGCACGCTCCTGCAAGGACACCAGGTGGTGCAGTTCGCCACCCAGGCGGGTCAGCTCGCGATGGCCGATGGCCATCATCACACCCATCAGCACCAGGATCAGGGCAAAGCCCAGGCCCAGGCGCGGGCCCATGCGGATTTGGTTCAGGTTCATGGTGCAGAAGACAATGAGGAGACGGGCCCGGCGAGCCAGGTGACGAGACCGTGGCAGTGGCGGCGGATCGGACCGCCAGATGCCTGCCAGTGTGGGGCCTGGGGCCCGCTGCCAATGGCTTGAACAAGCCCATCGATGATGGGCAGTTCAGTTTCTCACCGCCCATCGCCAGGCCTGATGGCGCCACGGCGGCCGTCAGGCCCGGCCCAGCGCCGGGTCGCTGACGCTGGCGCGGCCGGTTTCCACATGCCCGGCGATGCGCCGCAGGTAGCGCCGGTCGTGGGAGCTGGTCAGGCTCAGGTCATACCAGTGCTGGCTGGCGGCCAGCGGCCAGGCCAGGCTCAGGCGGGCACCGGCGGCCAGTTCATGGGTGCTCGGCGGGGCATCGCTGTAGAAGTTGGCCCGCAGCGTGAGCCGGCAGGCGCCACTGCCGTGGTTGTGCAGCTGCAGCCGCAATTCATCGCCGACGACCTCGACCTGCAGTTCCGGCTGGGCAGCGCCCGCCGCCGTGGCCTTCTGCAGGCGGCCGCGGAAGTGCCGCAGGTGGCCGTTCGGGCCGTAGGCCGCCAGGTCGTATTCGCCATTGGAATACGCCATCGCGCTCCAGTAGTCGGCCAGCGTGCGGCCGGCCTCCACCGTGTAGTGCCAGGGGCCGTCGCTGCGGTTGGCGGCGTACACCTGCCAGACGGCGCCGGCGCTGCCCTGGTTCTGGAACTCCAGCCAGTAGCGGCCCGCCTCGACGTCGATGCGGCCCGTCACCTGCAGCGCATAGGGCAGGGCACGGGCCGGTCGCTGGCCGGGCTCCTGCCGGGGCATCTGGGGCTCGTTCGGCGGGCGCGGCCGGTCCAGCCGGCAGGCCCGGTCGGCCCGCTGCATGAAGCGCGAGGTGTCGGGCAGGGCCGGCTTGCTGACGTCGGCGCTGCTGAAATCCAGCGCGCTGGTCAGGTCGCCACAGACTGCGCGCCGCCAGGGGCTGATGTTGGGCTCGTCGACGCCGAAACGGGCCGCCAGGAAGCGCAGCACCGAGCTGTGGTCGAACACCTGCGAATTGACCCAGCCGCCGCGGCTCCAGGGCGAGATGACCAGCATCGGCGTGCGCACGCCCAGGCCCATCGCTTCACCGTGATAGTCCTCGCCGGCGGTGCTCACGGTGCTCAGGCCCTGGGCGGCGTCCAGGGCCGGCAGCGGGCTGGGCAGGTGGTCGAAGAAGCCGCCGTTTTCGTCGAAGTTGAGGATCAGCACCGTGCCGGCCCAGACGGCCGGTTCGGCGGTGAGGGCGTCCAGCACCCGCGAGACGAAGGATTCGCCGTAGGCCGGCGGCGCGTCCGGGTGCTCGGTGGTGATGAACGGGCCGACGATCCAGGACACCTGCGGCAGCGTGCCTTCGCGTACGTCGCGCGCCAGTTCGGCCACCAGGTGTTCACCGCGCGAGGCGCCGGCATTGCCGGCATCCGAGCCTGGCACCCAGTCGCGGCCCTGCCGGTACAGCGGCGAGCGGCGCTGGAGCCTGCGGAAACTGGCAAACGAGGCCAGCAGGTTGTCGCCGTAGTTGTCGTACTCCTGGTAGACGCGCCAGCTCACGCCCCGGGCCTGCAGCCGCTCGGCATAGGTGGTCCAGCGCAGGCCACGGTAGTCCGGGTCGTCGTTGGCCATGTCGGCGGTGTAGTTGCCGTCATCGGTGTTGCTCACCGCCTGGGCGCCGTCCTTGCCCACGCTCAGCCCGCTGGTGCCCGAGACCAGGAACATCCGGTTCGGGTTGGTGGGCCCGAACACCGAGCAGTGGTAGGCGT
>CAYJEC010000532.1:0-2918 GCA_964369025.1 uncultured Ideonella sp.
TTCGGCCTCGATCACGCCGAGTTCGGTGACAAACCGCTGGCGGCCTTGCTGCGGGAGCAACTCACGCACCGACCCGCCGGCTTGCTGGTGACCGGCGTCGACCGCAGCGCGTTCACGCGTTCGCTCATCGAGCAGGCCGGCGTGCCCTGCGTGCACATGATGGAGGTGGTCGCACGCCCTGGCATGTTCTGCGTCGGGCTGTCGCAGGCCGAGGCCGGGGCGGGCATGACGCGTCACCTGCTCGCGCAGGGCCGGCGCCGCGTGGCCTTTGCCGCCGCGCAACTCGACCCCCGGACCATGCAGCGCCTGGAGGGCTGGCGGCGCGAGCTGAAGGCTGCCGGGCTGTACGAGGCGACGCTGGAGTGGCTCAACCCGGCACCCTCGTCACTGGCTCTCGGGGGGCAGATGTTCGAACAGATCATGCGCCAGCAGCCGCCGATCGACGCCATCTTCTTCTGCAACGACGACTTGGCGCAGGGGGCACTCCTGGCGGCACTGCGGCTGGGGATCGAGGTGCCTCGGAGGGTGGCCGTGGCCGGCTTCAACGACCTCACCGGTAGCGACCAGATGCTGCCCCCATTGACCACCGTGCGCACGCCACGCGCACGCATCGGCGAGGCCGCAGCCGGCATGCTTCTGGCATTGATGCGCGGTGAGCGTGTGGACGCCCCCGTGGTGGACCTGGGCTATGAACTGGTGCTGCGCGGCAGCACCTGAACACGGGCAAGACCGCCGTCAGGCCCTGATCAGGGCGGGGAGCTTCAGACCCACGGTCCCCGGGAAGATGTCGTTGTCCAACGCGGCGCGCGGTACCTGCAACTGATCAGCCGCCAGGCTCTTGAAGACTGCCCGCAGATCTGTGGTGGGGCGCAGATCGCGGCCCTCAAAGCGGTCCTTCTTGGCCAGACCAGGCCAGTCGGCCAGCACCTGGCCGCCCAGCACGCCGCCTCCCAGCACGAAGGCCGCGCCGCCGTTGCCGTGGTCGGTACCACGGGTGCCGTTGATGGCCACCTCGCGGCCGAATTCGGTGGCGACAACCACCACGGTGCGCTGCCACAGGCCGTCGGCCTTCGGTGCGGAGAGCATCTCGCGCAATTCACCCAGGCTGGCGTCGAGTTGGGCCAGGTTGGTGGCGAAGCCGCTCTTTTCGTTGGCCAGGTTGGCATGGCTGTCCCAGCCGCCCTGCTCCAGCATGACCACCTTCGGCCCCCTGGGCTGCAGCAGGAACTCGCCTGCCTTGCGGGTCAGGCCGGGCAGCGCACCAGAAGCGCCTTTGCCACCGGCCGCCATCATGTTGCCGCTCTCGGCGCCGGCGGTCATCATCATGCCGCCGTCGTCGCGCAGCCCCTTCGCGCGGGCGAGTGCGCCGGCAAGATCCGGGTCGTTCGCATAGACGCGCGCCAGGCGGGCCACGAGGTCGCCAGACGGCTCCGGCAGGTTGGAAGGTGCCCAAGTGTCCACGTTGGCCGGCCCGCGAAGAATCAGCGGAACGGCTGTCGACAAGGCCATGCCTGACTGGCCGTTGGCTTTCAATGCACGGCCCAGCCAGCCCGTGCCCAACTGGTAGGGGCGCTCGCCACCGCCCTCGAGCACGTTCTGCGCATCGAAGTGCGATCGTTCGCGGTAGGGCAGGCCGGTGGCATGGATCACCGCCAGTTCCTTTCGGCCCCACATCTCGTGCAAGCGGGCGAAGCCTGGGTGAAGGGCGAACGGGCCGCTCAGGGCCAACGGCCCGCCGGCATACTCGGCCAAGGCGCCGCGCGCGGCAGCGAAATCAGGGTCACCGATCGCTGGGACGGTCCACAGGCCGTCCATCCCGCCGCGCAGCACGACGACGACAAGACGCCGGTCTCCTGGATTGGCCACGCCCGCCAGGGACAGGCTGGCCCAGGAGCCGGTGGCAGCGGCCGTTCCGGCGGCGAGTGCGCCACGAAGCCAGGCACGGCGGGAGGTCGAGGTCAGGGTCATGAAATTTCTCCGGCCGGTCAGCGGCGCTGGAATTCGGGCGACATCAGCAACAGCACCAGGGCCTGGTTGCCGTCGGCGGCGCGTTCAATCTGCTGGGCGGTGGTCTCGGACAGGCGCGGGCCCAGGCTGTCGCGGGCCAACGCCCGCGCGTCGACCTGGCCGGCCAGACGTTCCGCGATGCGCAGCGACCACTCGACCCGTTTCCAGATGGCATCCGGGCCCAGCCATTCGGCGGCCTTGTCGGGCCAGCCCGCAGGCGAAGGCGCCGTGTGCGGGCGCTGCCCCATGGTGCCCAGCAGGGAGTCTTTGCCTCGCGCCATGTTCCGTTCGTTCGTGCCCAACAGGCGCAGCGTGGTGATCGCGAACTCCTCCGGGGTCTTCAACTTCCGCAGGTCCGGATCCCAGGACTCTGGCGCGTCGATCAGCGTTCGATAGACAGCTGCCAGATCGCCGTCGCTTTGCGAATAGCTGCGGGCCAGTTTGTCCACGAGCGACACCGGCGGCTCATCGGCCACGAAATGGCGAGCCAGCTTGGTGGCCAGGAAACGGGCTGTGCTGGGGTGCCGGGCCAGGTCCCGGATGACCATGTCGAGCGCCTGCGGGCCTTCTGGGTAGACCTTGCCCATGATCGTCTTGCTGCCCGGCTCGTGCCAATGGGCATCGAAGAAGGTGGCCTGCCCGTCTCTGGGTGGGTCGTAGGCGCGCCAGCCAGTGAGTACGGCGGCAAAGGAGGTCACGTCGGTCTGGGTGTAGCCCCCCCATGGGCCATAGGCGCCGCCACCGCCTGCCACACCGAGGCTGTGCAGTTCCATGATCTCGCGCGCGAGGTTCTCGTTCAGGCCACTGGATTGCTTCTTTCGGCGCTCTGGACTGCCCACCTTGCGTGCCAGCCGCTCGGCGGCTTCGGATCGCGGTCCGGTCGAACTGTTGTTGTCCAGGTAGCGAAGCAT
>CAYJEC010000533.1:0-2917 GCA_964369025.1 uncultured Ideonella sp.
CACCGCGAGGGCGGTGGCCATGAACCAGTCGCCGTCGCGCGCTTCGGCGGGCAGGCCTGCAAGGTAAGCCCAGCCTGCCGAGGAGGTCAGGATGGGCAGGCGCGAACCCATGCTCATGTTCAGTACCAGCGGGCCGTCGCCTTGTGCGCGCTTGACGATCAGGATGTCGTCCTGGTCGACCACCCCCAGAGATACAGCGGCGCTGGTCAGCTTGCTGATCTGGATCAACTCTGGCAACACCATCTCGCCGATGTCGGTGGAACCCAATGCATACTGGCCCAGGCCCAGCACGGCCATGCCGATGCGCAGCTTGTCGCTGTCGGGCGCCTGCATCAGGTAACCCAGCTGCTGCAGCGTGTAGCAAAGACGCCAGACCGTGGGTTGCGGGAGATTTGTCATCTGCGCGATCTCTGTCGTTCCCAACTGCGTGCGCGTCGCGTCGAAACAGCGAAGCACTGCCAGGCCGCGGCCCAGTGCGGTAACGAACTGCCGATCGGCGGTGACCTTGGGATCACGGGAGGAGGCAGACTTTTTGGGGGCGGTAGCAGGCATGGCCGCAGTTTACCCAAACGTTCGCGTGACGACAGTGCCGCGGTCGCGCACATGCGGGTCGGCCAGCAGTGTCTCGATGTCGTTGACGGGCGTGGCCAGCGCGTCGAACTTGTTCAGCTGTTCCATGAATTCGGCCTGGGTGTGGCGCAGCATCCACTGCGCGATCATTCCGTCGTATTCCTCCACGCGCTTCAGGTGATACCGGCCTGCGATGCCATGGTCAATCGCGCAAGCTTGTTTGACTGGGGAAGCACCCTGTCTTATGATCCATATTAATTGCGAATGTGCAACTCGCATATCGAGTTCTGTTTCGCCTTCTTGCGAGTTCTGTTTCGCCTTCTTGAGAGGATGCTGCGTGAACAATAAGTTGATGGAAGACAAGGTGGTGGTGGTGACGGGTGCGGGCCGAGGCATCGGCCGCGCCATCGCACTGTTGATGGCTGAGCACGGAGCCAAGGTCGTGGTCAACGACCCTGGCGTGAGCGTCAGTGGCGAGTCGGGTTCCGAACGCCCGGCCGATCAGGTTGTCGCCGAGATCCTGGCAGCGGGTGGGCAAGCTGTGGTCAGCACCGACAGTGTGGCGGAATGGAGCAGCGCCCAGCGCATCGTGCAGGCGGCCCTGGACAATTTCGGACGGATCGATTCGGTGGTGAATAACGCCGGAATTCTGCGCGATCGCATTTTCCACCAGATGACGCCAGAGGAGTTCGAGGCGGTCGTGCGCGTGCACCTGTTCGGCAGCTTCAACGTCAGCCGCTTCGCCGCCGACCACTTCAGGAAACAAGAGAGCGGAACGATGGTCCACATGACATCCACCTCCGGCCTTATCGGCTCGGTGGGCCAAGCCAACTACGCGGCGGCCAAGCTGGGGATGGTGGCGTTGTCAAAATCGGTGGCGATGGACATGGCGCGTTACAACGTGCGCTCCAACTGCGTCTCACCTTTTGCTTACAGTCGCATGATAGGCACCGTTCCGACAGCGGGTGACGAGGCGCGCCGGGCAAAGACCAAGACCATGACCCCCGACACGATCGCGCCCATGGTCGTGTGCCTGGCCAGCGAAGCGTCTAGCGGCGTGAGCGGCCAGATCTTCGCCGTGCGTCGCAATGAGGTCTTCCTCATGAGCCAGCCTCGCCCGGTACGTTCCATGCACCGCGGCGAAGGATGGACGCCACAGACGCTCGCTGAGCATGCACTTCCGGCCTTCCGTCCGTCGTTTACGCCGCTGGAGCGCTCGCGTGAAGTTTTTCCTTGGGATCCTGTTTGATGGCTGCAACCCGTGAAGCTGTGATCGTTGGCGTCGCCGATGCGGCGCTGCGCGACGGAATGCTGGCTCAACCGATGACGCCGTTGCAAGTGCAGGCAAAGGTGGCGGCCGCGGCCGTTGCCGATGCCAAGCTGTCGCTGAGCGATGTAGACGGACTTCTGACCACAGGTCAATGGGGTGTCCCCGGCGTGGGCCAACTCCCCACGATCTCGGTGGCTGAGTACCTGGGTATCGTGCCGCGTTTTTGCGATGGCACCAACATTGGTGGCGCCGCATTCGAGAGCCATGTGGGTCATGCCACCATGGCGATCGAGCGCGGCATGTGCGAGGTTGCGCTGATCACATATGGCAGCACGCAAAAGAGTGCGCGCAGCCGCACGCTGGGCGGGCGTCCGCCCGCGCTTACGATGCAATACGAGACCCCCTGGGGTTTGCCCACGCCTGTGGGCGGCTATGCGATGGCCGCCATGCGGCACATGCATGAGTTCGGAACCACGAGCGAGCAACTGGCCGAAGTGGCTGTGGCCGCACGCGCCTGGGCAGGACTCAATGCTGCCGCCACACATCGCGAGCCGTTGAGCGTTTCCGATGTGCTGGCCAGCCCCATGATTTCGGATCCCCTGCACTTGCTGGACTCCTGTCTGGTCACCGATGGTGCCGGCGCCATCGTCATGACCACAGCCGAGCATGCTCGCGCGCTGGGCGTGCAGCCCATCTACGTACGGGGTTTTGGCGAATCGCACACACATTGGTCCATTGCCAACATGCCGGATCTGGCCTGGCACACCGCAGCCGAGCGTTCCGGACGCGATGCGCTGCGCATGGCTGGCGTGGGCCTGAACGCCATCGATCTGGTGGAGATCTACGACTCGTTCACGATCACGGTGCTCATGACGCTGGAGGCCCTGGGCTTCTGTGGCCGCGGCGAGTCCGGAAGGTTCGTCGCCGAAAGCCGAATAGCGCCTGGGGGCAGTTTCCCGATGAACACCAATGGCGGTGGCTTGTCCTATGCACACCCGGGCATGTACGGGATATTTCTTCTTATCGAGGCAGTGCGCCAGTTGCGCCACGAGTGCGGCGAGCGCCAGGTTGCCGGCG
>CAYJEC010000534.1:0-2912 GCA_964369025.1 uncultured Ideonella sp.
GCACCGGGCACCGTGTGGCCTTCATCTTCGGTGGCGAGCGCTTCGGCCTGTCCAACGACGATGTCTATCGCTGCCACACCTGCCTGTCCATCCCCACCGATCCAGGCTATGGCTCGCTGAACCTGGCCCAGGCGGTGCAGGTGCTGGCCTACGACTGGCGCCAGGCGCTTGGCGGCTTCACCGTCGAGCCGCGCACTGCGCCGGTGGCATGGGCCGATGCGGCTGCCGTCCAGGGGCTCCTCGCCCACTGGCAGCAGGCGCTGGTGGAGATCGGCTTCCTCGACCCGGCTGCACCGAGAAAATTGGTTCCCCGGCTGAACCAGTTGGCCAACCGCGCAACGCTGACCGCCGAGGAGGTGCATATCCTGCGCGGCGTGGCCGGGGCGATGCAGCGCCTGGCCAAACCCCCTGGACGCACGCAGGGTTGAGGCCCGCTACACTGCCAGCTGGATTCAAGGCCCTTGCAAGAGGGACACCCCATGTTCGAACGTCTGCGCGACGACATCGCCTGCATTCTCGAGCGCGACCCCGCTGCGCGCACGACCTGGGAAGTGCTGACCTGCTACCCGGGCCTCCACGCGCTGGTGCTGCATCGGCGCGCGCATTGGTTCTGGGCGCATGGGCTCAAATGGCTGGCCCGCTTCACTTCGCATCTGGCACGCTGGCTCACCGGCATCGAGATTCACCCGGGTGCCACCATCGGCCGCCGGGTCTTCATCGACCATGGCATGGGCATCGTGATCGGCGAGATGGCCGAGATCGGTGATGGCTGCACGATCTACCAGGGGGTGACCCTGGGCGGCACCTCGCTGGTCAAAGGCGCCAAGCGCCACCCGACCTTGGAGGCGGGTGTGATCGTCGGTGCCAACGCGGCGGTTCTGGGGGGCTTCACCATCGGTGCAGGCGCCCGTGTAGGGTCGGGCGCGGTGGTCACGAAACCCGTGCCCGCCGGCGCCACGGCAGTGGGCAACCCGGCACGCATCATTGCTGCCGAGGTCGACATGGCTCGCGAGCAGACGGCGGCCAAGCTGGGTTTCTCGGCCTACGGTGTCACGAATGGGGACGACCCGGTGGCCCAGGCCATGAAGGGCCTGATTGACAACGCGGGCTCGCACGAGCACCAGATCGCCCTGCTTTGGCAGGCCATTGAGAAACTGTCGGCGAGGGCTCGTGAACTGCCCAGCGGCGAGTGTGTGCCGCAGGATGCGCAAACCACCGAAACCTTCGATGCCGAGCGCTTGAACCGGCTGGTCAAGTGATCACAGGGCCAGCACGAGCGGTGCGAGCAGCCACAACATGCGCCAGTCTCGCGGCACGTCGATCGCCAGGGTGCCGCTCCACGGCGTGGTGAAGCCGTCTTGCTCGACGGCCCGGTAGCGGAAGAAGTACCTGCCGGGCTGTGCCGGCGTAGGCGGGGTCCAACGGGCCTCGCCCAGTTCTGCGCGGGCCACCACGTCGTTGAAGGCCGCGTCCCGCGCCAGTTCCGCCTGCTGCTTGTCTTCGGTGCGGCCTTCCCAGCGCAGTTCGACTTGCTTGCCGTCGCCACTGATCCCGCCTTGCGGCAGCGTGGGCAAGGGGCGCAGCTCGAACTGCTGCCCGTCGCCCCAGGGGCCGACATCGCCTCCCGCGCGCACGCTGGCAACGCGCCAGTGGTAGCTGCCCGGTTCGGCAGCGGGCAGCGTGGCGCGCGGGGCTGACAGGTCGGACCATCGCCGTACGATGTGTTCGAAACGAGCGTCGTGCGCCACTTCCACCCGGTAACTCGCCGCCTCCAGATTGGCGGCCCAGGCGAGATCCACAGGCCCCGCCGGCAGCTTGGCGTGTGCCGGCGGGGACGCCAGTGGGGGTGGCTCTGGCCGTGCTTTCAGCGTGAACTCGTGGCGCGCGTCAAAGCCTTCGATGCCCTGGGCGTCGATCCGGCGCACCCGCATGTGCCAGATGCCGTCGTCCAGGTCGGCAATGCGAGCCTCGGCGCCAGCGCCCACACGCAGGTCGCGGATCACGCGATCGAACGCCGGGTCCGACGCCACCTGCACCCGCCAATCCAAGGGCTCGCCGGGCAACACCAGCCGAACCAGAGGCCTCTCGAAACGCCCCGGAATGCCGGCGACATCGGGGGCGGCCGGAAGGGCGACAAGCTTCGGCGATACGCCGGCCAGCAGCCGCGCGCCGTGGCCACCCGGGATGGCAGCGCCCGGCGCGCGGGCCGGGTCAGCCTGCACCATGCCCGCGAGAACCTCGGTGCCGGTGGCTGAGTCGCCGTCCAAGCGTACCCGATACTCGGTGCCACGCACGCCGATCACGGCGGTGGGTGTGGTGACCTCCAGTGGCTTGGCGCGCGTCAGCTTGCTGGCCACGACCTCGATGCCACCACGCACCAGGCGCATGGTGCTGGCGAACAGGGCATCAGGCTGCTGGCCCGTGGCGCCTGGGCCGGGTGCCACGGCATAGCGACGGTGTTCGGTGAGCTGGGTCTCGCTGCCCGGCGCCAGCACCACCCGCGACGCGTCGCCCAGCACCAGCACCGCGGAGCTTCGTTCAGCCGCGCTGAGGCGTTGGCCGGGCAGAAGCGCCGCGCCCGTCTGGGCCGGCTGGCCATCGATGCGGACGTCGCCTTGTGTGCTGGCCAGCAGCGCCGCAGCGGGCTCAGCGCGCAGCAGGCGCAGCGGGATTTGCAGGCGCTGGCCTGGCAGGATTCGGTTGGGGTCGGGCAGGCGGTTCAAGCGCGCGACCTCCCGCCAGTCGGCTGGCGTGCGCAGCAGCATGCCGGCTCGGCCGATCAGGGTGTCGCCGGCGACGACCGTGTAGTTCAGCACCGGCTCGGTGATTGCCGGCGCAGCGGCCACCGCAGCGGCCAAGGAAACCCCCGCCAACAGGGACAGCCTGGCCTTCATTCAACGGGCGGGCGGCGC
>CAYJEC010000535.1:0-2876 GCA_964369025.1 uncultured Ideonella sp.
AACTCGCTCCGAAACAACCCCACCCCGACAGCACCAGCGTCAATGGCCGCCGCAGCATCCGAAGGCAGTTCGATGTTGGCCAGCAGGTCCACGGCCTGCCCGTCTAGCGTCACCGAGGGCGTATGGCGCAGCCGATTGAGCTTTGCGCGCTCCAACTCGATCTGACGCTGGCGAAAGCGGTACTCCTCCAGCACGATGGGCGAGGGATTCACGATGATCACGCCAGCGTCGCCGTCAACAACGATCCAGTCGTCCTGACGGACGATGCGGCTGGCCTCGCGTGCACCGACCACTGCTGGGATGTCCATGCTCCGAGCAACGATCGCGGTGTGCGACGTACGCCCCCCCACGTCGGTGACAAATCCGGTGAATACGCTGCGCTTGAACTGGAGCATGTCAGCCGGTGCGATGTCGTTGGCGACCAGGATCAATGGATCCTCCCCAGCGAAATCACGCGCGGCACCGGGAGCGCCCGGCTCTGAAGACGACACTTGGCGAGACAGCGCCTTCAACACCCGTTCGACCACCTGTTCGATGTCGGCCTTGCGCTCACGCAGGTAGTCGTCCTCCATCTCATCGAACTGGCGGGCCAATACCTCCAACTGGGCCGACATCGCCCACTCGGCGTTGTAATGACGCTCGGCGATCCACTGTTTGGTGGCATCTGCCAGCAACTCGTCATGAAGCAGCATCAGGTGGACGTCGAGCAGGGCGACCAACTCGGCATGAGCCTCCTCTGGCACCTCGCTCTTGAGGGTGACCAGTTCGGCCGCCACCTCGTTGCGCGCATCGCGCAAGCGGCTCACCTCATGGTCGACATCCGCCGGATCGATGAAGTAGTGCGCCACGTCGACCCGACTGGAGGCAACGAGCACCGCCCGGCCGATGGCCACGCCCCGCGACACTGGCAGACCGAAGACCTGGATGCTCATGCCGTCACTTTAGCAGCCGCCACGATGCCGGCAGCATCGCAGCGGCAGCTGTCATGGCCTGGTCATGGCCCGGTCATGAACGGGTCACCGCAGCGCGGGACCATCTGCGTATTGAAAGCTGATGAGAAGCCCGCCATGAAGGAACTGCCCGTGCCGACCCTGCCCCTGATCCGCCTGCTGGATTTCCGGCTCGGCCGCCACACCCGCAAAGCGGCGCCGGAGCCTGCGCTGGTTGCCCCGCCCGCACCCAAGGAACCGCAGTTCGAGGTGTGCTGGGCTCGTCATTTGGATGAAGTCAGAGAAGCCCAGCGTCTGCGCCACAGCGTCTTCGTGACCGAGATGGGCGCTCGCCTGGCCACACCCCCTGGCACGATGGAGGGCCTGGATGTGGACCTGTTCGATGACTTCTGCGAGCACCTGCTGGTCCGCACACTGGAGACAGCAGACACGCCGGCCCAGGTGATCGGCACCTATCGTGTTCTCACACCGGCTTCGGCCAGACGTGCTGGCGGGTATTACAGCGAAACCGAGTTCGACCTCACCCGCTTGCGGCCGCTGCGTGATCGGATGGCCGAACTGGGCCGCTCCTGCGTGCACCCCGAGCACCGCTCCGGGGGGGTCATCCTGGCCTTGTGGGGCGCCTTGGCGGGGTTCATGAACAGCAACCGGCTCGACACCATGGTGGGCTGCGCCAGTATCGGCATGCGTGACGGTGGGCACGCCGCAGCCAGCCTTTGGGCGCGGTTGAGCCAGACCCATGGTGCGAGCCTGGAGTACCAGGTCAGGCCGCGCCTGGCTTTGCCCGTCGATGAACTGGATCAGACCCTGGCGGTCGAACCGCCGGCGTTGATCAAGGGTTACCTGCGTTGCGGTGCCAAGGTGCTGGGCGCACCGGCCTGGGATCCTGACTTCAACACCGCCGACCTGCCGATGTTGCTGCGCCTTGCTGACTTGCCGGCCCGCTACCGCCGACACTTCCTTGGCGAATAGCAGAATCGTCGCCTATTGACCCTCGCCGAATTTGTCGTTGACCAGGGCGATCAAAGCATCCATGGCTTGCGATTCGTCGCCGCCGTCAGTCTCGATCTCCACCTCGGTGCCCATGCCCGCAGCCAGCATCATCACCCCCATGATGCTCTTGGCATTGACACGGCGGCCATTGCGGCTCATGAAGACCTCGCACTGGTAGCTCCCGGCCAGTTTGGTGAGCTTGGCCGATGCCCGAGCGTGGAGGCCCAGCCTATTGCTGATGGTGACGGTTTGACGAATCATGGGTCGTGGGGTTGAGGCTCTGGTCTTGGGGTTTGGGTGCAGAAGCTGGCATGACGCCCTGCGTGCCGCCAGCCAACGCCCGATCGACCAGCACATCGAGCGGGCGTTCGCTGGTGGTCAGCACGCGCCACAACATGGGCACGTTCACCCCTGTGACCAGCCGCACCTGGGTGCCGTCGGCCACACGCTGGGCGCCGTTGCAAGGTGTCGCACCGAACACGTCGGCCAGGATCAACACCTGAGCCTGACCCAAGGCAGCCATGGCCTCGCGCACGGCCTGTTCAACCCGTTCGGCAGGCCAATCGGGCGGAACATCCACGGCAGCGAGGCGGTTGGCGCAATCCGCCACCACATGGGCGCCCACCGCCTGCAGGGCGGTGGCCAACGGGGTATGGGCGACGATCACCAGGGCAGCCATGCCCGCATTATTGGGGATCAGCGCCCCGCGTGACCCGGCGCCGGGCCAGCAGGCCAGCCGAGGAGGCGCCCGCGCAACACATTCAAGAGGCGCTGAAGGCCACTGGCCAGCGACCGCCTCATGGGACGAAGCGCAAGCCCTCGAAGAAGGGCTGCGTCTTCGCATCACTGAGCGAGGGGCCGATCACCGTCGCCTGAACCACCCAGATCCCACGCGCGAACACCGCCGTGTCAGCGTGAAGCGGTTGGCCGTCC
>CAYJEC010000536.1:0-2874 GCA_964369025.1 uncultured Ideonella sp.
GCCAGGGCAAGGCGCCCAGGTCGGGCAGCGTCGAACTGGATGTCTACGGCAACAACGCTGTCGTGCCAGTGCTCGGCTGTGTCCAGGCCATCGCTTCGACCACGGTGGCGCCAGACGGTGTTACCTGGCTTCCGGCATCGACCGACTACACCGTCACCGTGAAGATGACGCTGCCGCCCGGCATCAGCTGCCGCAGCCGTTCGGGTGTCGCCTTCCAGGGGCTGTGCAAGCGGATCAAGGCGTAGGAGGATTGTTCAGAGCAGCCCGCGTTCGGCGAAGCTGACCACCTGGCCGGCGCCCACCACCAGGTGGTCCAGCACCCGCACGTCCACCAATTGCAGCGCGGCCTTCAGCGATTGGGTCAGGAACTCGTCGGCCCGAGACGGTTCGGCGAGGCCGGACGGATGGTTGTGCGCCAGGATCACCGCACCCGCGTTCAGGTCCAGCGCCTGCCGGACCACCTCGCGGGGGTAGACCGAGGTCTGTGTGAGCGTGCCGTGGAACAGCTCGCGCCACTCGATGAGCCGGTGCTGGCTGTCCAGGAACAGCACGGCAAACACTTCTCGGTCGTGGCCCCCAAGCTTCAGCGCAGCAAAGTCTTTCACCTTGGCCGGTGAGTCGAACACCGGGCCACGTTCCAACTGCTGGGTCAGCGAGCGCCGCGCCATTTCCACCACAGCGGCCAACTCGGCACGCTTGGCCGGGCCCATGCCCTTGATGCGGCGGAAGTCGTCGGCGCCAGCGTGCAGCAAGCCGCCGAAGCCGTTGAAGGAGGTCAGCAGCTCGTCCGCCAGGGCCAGCACGCCCTTGCCCTTCATGCCGGTGCGCAGCAGCAGGGCCAGCAACTCGGCATCCGCCAGCGCGCCGGGGCCTTGAGAGAGCAGCTTTTCGCGTGGCCGCAGCGCAGCCGGCAGATCCTTGATCGTCATCGGGCACTCCCTGGTGGGCGCCGCCAGGCAGTCTGTCGACTCCGGTCAGGTGCGGCCCGTGCGTGCGGCACCGAGGATACCAGCGGCGGTTTCAGGGGGCGGGCGGTGTCAGCAGGAAGGCGCGGGTGTCGTGGGCGATGCTGTTCGTCGCCACGCCGGTGATCACACCGTGGTCGTTGATCGCTGTCGCCGCCAGCAGCAACCAGCCCGCAGCGCGGGTTTCGTCGTCCAGCAGCGTGTTGAGGTCGATGGTGGCACCGCCGTTCCACATCGTCGCGCGCCGATCGAGGTACTTGGCTGCCTTCGTGACAAAGCCGTACCCGACGGCGACGCCCATGTCGTTGATTCCATGGGCGCAACTGGTGAGGCCGCCCGGCAAGGTGCCGAGGTCGGTGGCGGTCTTGTCATTCCACAGCGTGGCCCGCAGTTGCCCTTGGGCGGTCTGGCTGCACCCCACCACCTGCCCCCGGCCGTTCAGGGCCCGAGCCTGGCTGCTCAGGCCGCCCAGCGTGCCCAGGTCGATCACTTTGGTGCCGCGCCAGACGGTGGCTCGCGAGAGCCCCTGCCGGTTCGTGCTGTACCCCACCACCTGCCCCTTGTCGTTGATGGCATGGGCCTCGCTGTACGCGCCGCCGGGCAGCGTGCCCAGGTCGGTGGGCGTGCCATCGATCCACAGCGTGGCATGGGCCATACCCAGCTGGCCGACGCTGCTGTGGCCGACGACGCGGCCCGCCTGGTTGATGGCGGATGCGTGGCCGTACAGCCCGCCCAGGGTGGGCAGCACGGTGGCCACGCCGCCTTCCCACAGCACGGCACGCGAGTAGCTGTCGTCGCCCAGGCATTCGCCGACAACGGCACCTTCGCCGTTGATGCCGTGAGCCTGGCAGTTCCCCACCTCGGGGCTCGGCTCGCCGAGGGCGTCGATCCCGCCGTGGTGCCACAGCGTGGCGCTCCAGGTCTTGCCGCTGCTGAAACCGGCCACCGACCCGTGCCGGTTGATGGCGTAGCCGATGCTGAAGCTGCCCACGGCGCCCAGATCCGTGAAGTGGTAGGTGCCTTCTGCGTGCACCGCGCCAGCCAGCACGGCCCACATTGCCAGGTGCAGGGCCATGCGCGCAAGTTGTCGCTGCTGGGTTTTCATGGGCGCCTCCGCCAAATCGCAAGGGTCAATCGGTGGTGGCCGAACCGCCGAGCCGTGGCCAAGCCGGTACCCCAATATGACGCACGCGGGCCACGCCGGGTTGATGAGGCTCAATTCCATGCGGGCCTGCCGGCTGCTGGGCATGCGCTGGCTCCAGCGCCGTAAAATCGATCATCGCTTTCAGGATCCGTTTTTCGTGAACACCGTCCAACCCGGGTCCTTCTTGACCTTGCACTACCGCCTCGCCGGCCCTGATGGGGCCGATGTGGTGAGCACGTTTGCCGACAAGCCTGCCACCCTGGCGTTGGGCGCGGGCCAGTTGGCGCCAGCCATCGAGGCCCGCCTGATCGGGCTGGAGGAGGGCGCCGAAGCCACCTTCGTGCTGGCCCCCGGCGAGGCCTTCGGCGAGCGCAACGCCGAGATGCTTCAGCGTGTGGGCCGGGGCCTTCTGGCTGAGCACGGCGACCCCGACGCCGAGTACCACCTGGGTGATGTGGTCGAGTTCCCCACGCCCGACGGCACCGGCCGCTTTGCGGGTGTCGTGCGGGAGTGTGGTGACGATTGGCTGCTGTTCGACTTCAACCACCCGCTCGCGGGGCAGGCCGTGACCTTCCAGGTGCGGCTGATCGGGGTGATGTGATGACCGTTCGACCGAGTGACGTGCTACTGGCCGAGCCGCGCGGCTTTTGCGCCGGCGTGGACCGGGCGATCGAGATCGTCGAGCGGGCCCTGACCCGGTTCGGCGCCCCGATCTACGTGCGCCACGAGATCGTCCACAACACCTTCGTCGTCAACGACCTGAAG
>CAYJEC010000537.1:0-2873 GCA_964369025.1 uncultured Ideonella sp.
ACGCCTTGGCCTCCGGCGGCCAATGCCTTGCGGTAGAAGGCGTTCGATTCCTCGGCCGAGGAGAAGCCGGCGTACTGGCGGATGGTCCAGGGACGCACGGCATACATCGTGGCCTGCGGCCCCCGGATGAAGGGCTCGAAGCCGGGCAATGTGTCGGCGTGGGGCAAGCCAGCCGTGTCCGCCGCGGTGTAGAGCGGCTTGACGCTGAGTCCCTCTGGTGTCACCCAGTTCAATGCCGCCACGTCGCCGCCGGGTGCGGACTTGGCAGCGGCCTTGGCCCATTGCTCCAGCGTGCTGGCATTGAATTCGTTCGGGGTCGTCATGGGGTCTCCTGGGCCGCGCTGAATCCGGCTTTCACTTGCTTCACATGATACATGATGCATAATTATGAATTCAAGCTTGACGCAGATCTGACACCCCCCATGGCCGACGCCGACACGCTGCTCGCCCCGCGCGCCCTGTACCAGCAGGTGGCAGAGCGCTTGCGCGAGCAGATCTTCAACCGCGATCTCGAGCCGGGCAGTTGGATCGACGAACAGAAGCTCACCGTCGAGTACGGCATCAGCCGGACACCGCTGCGCGAGGCGCTGAAGGTGCTGGCCGTCGAGGGGTTGGTGACGATGAAGGTGCGGCGTGGCGCCTACGTCACCGAAATGTCGGCCGACGACGTCAGCCAGGTCTATCGCCTGCTCGGCCTGTTGGAGGCCGACGCCGCTGCCGAGGTCGCCGAGCGCGCGAGCCCGGCCGAGATCGCCGAATTGGGTGCGTTGCACGACAAGCTGGAGCGGCAGGTCCGGCAGCGTGACGCGTTCTTTGCCACCAACGAGCAGTTCCACCTGCGCTTGCTGGCCATCGCCGGCAACCGCTGGCGCCAGCAGATGGTGGGCGATCTGCGCAAGGTGATGAAGCTCAATCGCCACCACTCCTTGTTCAAGCAGGGGCGGATCGCCGAGTCGCTGGCCGAGCACCGTGCGGTGATGCTGGCGCTGGAGTCACGCAACCCCGAGTTGACGGCCCGCTTGATGCGCGAGCACTTCACCAATGGGCTCGCGGCGGCCACAACCCGCTGATCGCCGGGCGCGGCGGCGTCCACAACCAACTCACCGAAACGCGGCCGCTGCCCTTTGGCGCGCCATCAGCCGCCCGAGTTCCGCACACGTCGGCGCAGCCTGACGGCCTCGCCCGCGACCATCGCCGCCAACATGCGCCCGACCACGATCGGATCCAGTTCGGGGTCGTCGAACAACATTTCCTGGCTGGCATAGGCCGACTCAATAGCCAGCCGCGCGAACACGCGCACCTCGGCGCGGTCAACGCTCGGGTGGGCTGCCATAAAGGCCCCCTCGATCAGCGCGGCGACATGTCGGTGAGAGCCGATGCGCACCGCCTGAAGGGCGGGTACCGCACGCAGCGCCCGGGTGATCCAGACTCCAGCTGGCAAGGCCTTGGTCAATTCCAGGGTCTGCACGAAGAGCCTCAACACGGTGAACTCGAGCTTCGCCCGCGGCTGGGCCATGGTCTGCGGAGTGGCCCAGGTCTCCAGCAACTCGTTTTGAGCCCCCATCAAACGCTCGCCCATCGCGTGCAGCAGCGCGTACTTGTTTGGGAAGTACCGGTAGAACGCCGGCGGCGTCAAGCCGGCGCGATCGCAGATCAGGTTGGTGGAGAGGCGCTCGATGCCGACCTCCCCCAGCAAATCCGCCGCCACACCCAGGAGTCGTTCGTAGGTCTCCTGGGCACGGCCCTGGCGTGGCAACGCCTTGGGCCGCAGGTCGGGGCCTTGCGGGTTGCTGACAGGTGTGGCTCGGGACATCGATGTGCGATCGGCCTCAGGGTCTGCGGAGTCGGAATTCTAGTGAAGGCTATCGAGAGCCGTCACGGGCGCATGGCATGCTTGCGGCCATGGACAAGCCGATCCCCTCCGCCCCCACCCTGAGTTCGCTGCACATCGACCGCCAGCCGGCCGCGCGTGGGCGCCGTCGCTGGCCCTGGGTCGCGGGTGCCATCGCCGCCGCCGGCATCGGCCTCGCACTGCTGGCTCCTCGGCAGACCGAGGTGCAGGCGGGCACGGTGCAAAGTGCCTACCCCACTCAACAGTACAGCCAGCTGGCTGCCTCGGGCTACGTGGTGGCACAGCGCCGAGCTGCGGTGTCGTCCAAGGCGACCGGCCGGCTGGTGGAACTGAATGTGCGTGAAGGCAGCGTGGTGAAGAAGGGCGACCTGCTGGCCCGCCTCGACGCTGCCGATGTCAGCGCCAACCTGGCGGTCAGCATCGCTGCAGTGCGCCAGAGCGAGGCGGCGGCGAAACAGGCCGAGTCCAACCTCAAGCTGGCCCAATCCCAACAGGCCAATGCCGACGACGAGCTGAAACGCGCGTTGGCACTGGCTGCACAGGGCTTTCTTTCGCCGCAGGCGGTGGACACCGTGCAGACCCGCGCCCGCAGCGCCGCTGCCAGCACCGCGGCCGCGCAGGCCGCTGTGGCCACGGCCCAGGCCGGCAGTGCCCAGGCCCGAGCCCAGGTGACCGTGCAGCAGGTGAACAAGGACTCCACCGAGATCCGCGCGCCATTCGACGGCGTGGTGCTGCTGAAGAACGCCAACGTTGGCGACCTGATCACGCCCTTCTCCAACGCTGCCGGTACCTCGGGCGCAGTGGTCACCATGGCCGACATGGGCACGCTGGAGGTGGAGGCCGACGTGTCGGAGAGCAACCTGGCCAAGGCCAAGATCGGCCAGCCGGTGGAGATCACGCTCGACGCGCTGCCCGATGCGCGTTTTCGCGGCAGTGTGGTGGGCATCGTGCCCACCGTGGACCGCGCCAAGGCCACCGTAATGACCAAGATCCGCTTCGAGAAGCTGGACCCGCGCATCCT
>CAYJEC010000538.1:0-2138 GCA_964369025.1 uncultured Ideonella sp.
AGGCCGGCGCGCTTGCTGGCCAGGTTGATCGAGCCGGTGGGCGCGCTGCGGCCGTAGTCGCTGCCGGCCGGGCCCTTGGTCACCTCGACCTGCTGGATGTTGAACACGTCGCGCGAGATCGAGCCCAGGTCGCGCACGCCATCCACGTAGATGCTGCTGCTGGAATCGAAGCCGCGCATGTAGATGGTGTCGCCGGTCGAGGTGTTGCCGTTCTCGCCAACGTAGAAGGTGCCAACGCCCGGGCTGTTGCGCAGTACGTCGGTGAGGGTGGTCGCGCCTTGTTCGGTGAACAGGTCGGCGCCGATCACATTGACGGTCCGGGTGGTGTCGACCAGCGGCTGGGTGAACTTCGGCGAGCTGAGCTCCCCCGAGTACTGGCGTTCGAGTTCGCCCTGGACTTCCACCTTGTCCAGGGTGGTGGTCTTGCGCTGCGGGTCCTCGTCCGACGTTGGGCCGATCGCCTGTGCGTGCAATGGCAGGCTGGCGCCCAGGGCGAGGCCGGTGAACAGGGCGGCGGTCAACGAAGCGCTCGGGTTGGCGCGGGACGTACTCAGGCAGGGAAGGGCGTGCTTGCGGCTCTTGATGGGGGACATGTGCGGGCAGTCTTCTTGTTTGTGCGTGCGCGGGCATCAGCCCGGATGAGAAGCGCATTTAGGCACAAATGATAATTATTCGCAACAACTACCGAAGCGAATATGCCCCGAAATCCTCGCCGTGGCTTGACCTCAGTCGCGGTCGTCGCGGATCCAGATGCCGGTGTCGTCGACCTTGACCGGGAACTTGGCCACCGGTTCGTAGGCCGGCGCGCACAGGGCGCGGCCGTCGCGGATGTCGAAGCGGGCGCCGTGCAGCACGCATTCCACGCTGGCTTCGGCGGCATCGAAATGGCCCGCGGACAGCTCGAAATCCTCGTGCGAGCAGCGGTCCTCCAGCGCGTACAGGGTGCCGTCGAGATTGAACACCGCGATCGGCGCCTCGGTGGTTTCATCGAACACGGTCTTCATCTCGCCGGGCAGCAGCTCGGCGGTGGTGCAGACGAAGGTCCAGGATTCGCTCACAGCGCTTTCTCCAGCACTTCGAAGCGCAGGTCGTCGCGCTGCGGCAGGCCGAAACGCTCGTCGCCGTACGGGAACGGCTTGAGGATGCCGGTGCGCACATAGCCGCGGCGTTCGTAAAACGCGATCAGTTCGTTGCGGATGTCGATCACGGTCATCCGCATCGCTGGCAGCTGCCATTCGTCGCGGGCGATGCGTTCGCACTCGGCCAGCACCTGCTTGCCGATGCCGCCGCCCTGCAGCCCGGGCACCACCGAGAACATGCCGAAGTAGCCGGCGCCGTCCTCCTCGCTCACATGCGCGCAGGCGAGCAACTCGCCGCCTCGCTCGGCCAACAGCACGCGGCTACCCGGTCGTTCGATGTCGGCGCGCAGGACCTCGGCATCGATGCGGTTGCCGTCGAGGAAGTCGGCTTCAGTCGTCCAGCCGGCGCGGCTGCTGTCGCCGCGGTAGGCGGAGGTGACCAGGGCGACGATGGCGTCGAGGTCGGCCGGGGTTGCGGCGCGGAAATGCAGTTCAGTCATCGACGTATTCATCCGAACATATAGCGGGCATAGGGCCAGGCCATCAGCAGCAGGACCAACACGAGCAGCGGGATCGCGAACCACAGCAGGCCTTTCAGAACCTTGCTTGTACGGCCTTGCAGGGATTCGGCGCTCGCGTTGAGCCGTTCTATGCGCTCCATCTGCGCCTTGTACACGGCGATGTGCTCGCGCTGCAGCGCCAGCGATTCGCGTTGCTGGTCGCGGATCTCGCGCAGCAGTTGGGCGATGTGCGGATCGTTGTCCATCGAAGCCTCCAGCGAACCGCGATCTAGACGAGCAGGCGCCGCACTTTCAGCAGCGCGGCGACGAAGGCGTCGACGTCTTCGTGCGTGTTGTAGAACGCCAGCGACGCGCGGCAGGTCGCGGCCACGCCGAACCATTGCAGCAGCGGATGCGCGCAATGCTGGCCGGAACGCACCGCCACGCCTTCCAGGTCGAGCAGGGTGGCGAGGTCGTGCGCGTGTGCGCCTTCGACCTGGAAGCTGATCACCGCCGCCTTGCCGGGCGCGGTACCGAAGATGCGCAGGCCATCGACCGT
>CAYJEC010000538.1:2148-2866 GCA_964369025.1 uncultured Ideonella sp.
CAGGGAATGTGGCCACCGAGGATGTGGTCTACCTGCTTCACGGTTTGGGCATACACACGGGCATCGACATGGACCATCTGGTCGATGCCGGGGCATTCATCTCCGGGGTGCTGGGACGGCCTTCGCCCTCGCGTGCCGCCACCGCGTCCATGCCCAGCGCGGACAGGTAATCGACCGCCGCGCCCAGGCCGATGAAGCCGGCGATGTTCGGCGTGCCGGCTTCGAACTTGTGCGGCGGGTCGTTGAACACCGTCTTCTCGAAACGCACCTCGCGGATCATTTCCCCGCCACCAAAAAACGGTGGCATCGACTGCAGGTGCTCGCTGCGCGCCCAGAGCGCGCCAGTGCCGGTCGGGCCCAGCATCTTGTGGCCGGTGAATGCGTAGAAATCGCAACCGATCGCCGCGATGTCGATCCGGCGATGCGGCACGGCCTGCGAGCCGTCGATCAGGGTGGCTATGCCGCGGCGGCGGGCTTCACGGCAAATTTCCGCCACAGGGTTGACCGTGCCCAGGACATTGGAGACATGCGCCAGGCCGAGGATCTTCACCTCCGGGGTCATCTGCGCATACAACGCGGGCAGATCGAGTTCGCCGCTGATGGTGATCTCGGCGACGCGGATCGTGGCGCCGACGCGCTCGGCGATCAATTGCCAGGGCACGATATTGGCGTGGTGTTCCATGCGCGTGAGCAGGATGACGTCGCCGGCGACCAGGCG
>CAYJEC010000539.1:0-2862 GCA_964369025.1 uncultured Ideonella sp.
CGCACGCTGATGGTGGCCTGGGGCGACTGGGTCGGGCCCTCCGCACTGGTGGCGCTGCTGCTGGGTTGGGGCGCGGGCCCCGTGCTTCGCCGGCTGACGGCAGCCGACACGCGCGCTGACATGGCCGGGTCACTGCCCCTGCGAGGCGCCCTGCTGCCGCCGGCAGCGCGGGTGGCCGCCGGCGCCGTGCGCGCCGTGTCGCGCATCGGCGCAATGGGCCTCGGGCTGGCGCTGCTGCTCGACGAGGGGCTGCGCACGCAGGTGCTGGAGCAGTTGCGGCTGGCCGGGGCGTTGGTGCTGCTGCCCGAGGCTGCGGCCGCCTGTCTGCTGGCAGCCTACCGGTCTCGGGTGTCGATCGAACAGGGCGCGTTGGTGTTCCAGCGCGGTGGGCAGCGGCTGGCGCTGCCCCTGCACGAGCTGGCCGCTCTTCGGCCCTGGCGGCTGCCCTTGCCCGGCCCGGGGGTAACGCTGCAACTCGCATCGGGCCTGCCCGGGTCGTATGGCCTGATGGCCCGCCACGCCCCTGCGCTGGCACGTGCGGTGGCGGCTGCGGGCGGGCCGGCATCACCGCCGCAGTCGGCCTACCAGCGTGCGCGCGAGGCCGTGGGCCCGGGCCTGCTGGGCCACCCGTTGATGAAGTTTGCAGTTCTGCCGTTGCTGCTGGCCGTGCCGGCGTTTCACCTGCATCAGCGCATCGCCTATGGCAGCGCAGTGGGTGAACTCCTGAGCTTCGGCGCGCAAGCCTATGGGCTGGCCTTCCTGCTGTGGTGGGCGGCCTGGGCCATCAGCGTGCTGGTGGTGGCAGCGCTGCTGCGCGTGGGCATCGAGGCTGGGGCACTGTTGGGCGCCACGCTGTGGCCGGCGCAGGCCGAGTGGCAGCGCCGAGGACTTGAGCGCGCCGCCCGCGGGCTGCTCTACCTGGGCATGCCGGTCTGGCTGCTGATGCGCATCACAGGCCTGGTCCAGTAGCACCGATAAGATCGCCCCATGCTGATCGAAGCCCTGGGCACCGCGCGCGACGTCGGGCGGTTGAGCGAGATCCTTGGTGTGCTGATCCGCCACGGGCTGGGTGACATGGTGCGCCGCCTCAACCTCGCCGACTCGCTGGAGCGCGCCGGCCACGCGCTGCGCTGGGAGCATGCGGCTGACCTGGCCCGCCTGTCACCGCCGGTGCAGGTGCGGCTGGCGATGGAGGAACTGGGGCCGGCCTTCGTCAAGTTCGGCCAGATCCTTGCCGGCCGGGCGGACCTGTTCGGCGCCGAGTGGATCGCCGAGTTCGAGAAGCTGCACAGCCACGTGCCCGCCGTGCCCTGGGCCGAGCTGCTGCCGCCCTTGCGCGAAGCCCTGGGCGGCGAGCCCGAAGCCGTGTTCGCCCGCTTCGACACCGAGCCTCTCGCCGCCGCCTCCATCGCCCAGGTGCACCGCGCCCAGCTGAAGGACGGCACCGAGGTGATCGTGAAGATCCGCAGGCCTGGCATCACCGACATCGTCGAGGCGGATCTGCGCCTGCTCGGCCGCCTGGCTGCCGTGGCCGAGGCCGAGTTCCCCGCCCTGAAGCCCTACCGACCGCAGTTGCTGGTGCGCGAGTTCGCGCGTTCATTGCGGCGCGAGTTGGATCTGGCGGCCGAATGCCACCACGCCGAGCGCATCGCCGCCAACCTCGCATCACTGCCCCAGGTGGTGATCCCCAAGGTGCACTGGGCGCACACCGGGCTGCGCGTCAACGTGCAGGATTTCGTCGGCGGCGTGCCGGGTGACCGGCTGGACCTGCTCACGCCGGAGGCCGGCTTCGACCGCACACTGCTGGCACGGCGCGGCTCGCAGGCCGTGTTGAAGATGATCGTCGAGGACGGCTTCTTCCACGCCGACCCGCACCCGGGCAACGTCTTCTACCTTCCGGGCAATCGCATCGCCTTCATTGATTTCGGCATGGTGGGCCGCCTCTCGGCGCGCCGCAGGGATGAACTGCTGCGACTGCTGCTGGGCCTGGTGCAGCACGAGCCACAGGATGTGGCCGATGTGCTGCTGGAGTGGACAGGCGACGGCGCCCACACCGACATGGCGCAGTTGGAGGGTGCGATCGAGGCCTTCGTCGACCAGTACCACGGCGTGCCGCTGGCCGAGCTGAACCTGGCCCAGATGCTGGCCGACACCACCACCATCTTGCGCGAGCATCGGCTGGGCCTTCCTTCGGATCTGGCACTGCTGATCAAGGCCTTCATCTCGCTGGAGGGCATGGGCCGCGGGCTGGATCCGGGGTTCCACATGGCCGCCGAGGCGTTGCCGCTGCTGCGCCAGGTGCTTCGGGCGCGTTACCAGCCGCGTGCGCTGCTGCAGCGCACCGGCCAGACACTGCGCCGCACGCTGGCCAGCCTGGAGCAACTGCCACACGATCTGTCAAGGTTGTTGCGCCGCGCGCGCCACGGTCAGGTGCAGGTCAACATCGAGCTCAAGCACCTGAAGCGGGTGGGCGACCAGATCGACCGCTCTGCCAACAGGCTGGCGATGGCCATGGTGATCGCCGCGCTGATCATCGGCTCATCGATCGTGATGACGGTGCAGGCCGGCCCCACGCTGTTTGGCCTGCCGGCCTTCGGCTTTCTGGGCTTCACTGGCGCAGGCATCGGCGCGCTGTGGCTGGTGCGCGCCATCTGGCGCAGCAACCACCACCGGGACATCGACGACGAACGCTGAGCCGCTGCTCAGCGCACGATGCCGTTGACGATGACGCGGACCTTGTCGCCCGAGGCCATGGCCAAGCCAGCATCGCCGCAATCGAACGCCGGCGCGGTCGCCAGCACCGACTGCCCGGTGCTGAGGTTCGTGCAGACCACCTTCAGCCTGTCGTTAGGCCGATAACCG
>CAYJEC010000540.1:0-2856 GCA_964369025.1 uncultured Ideonella sp.
AGCGAGCGGCGCGATCCGCTGTCCAACGAGCTGATCAAGGATCGGCCGAGCCGGGTGTTGCGCCCGGGCATGGTGCTCACCATCGAGCCCGGCATCTATGTGCGGCCCGCAGAGGGCGTGCCTGAGGCCTTCCACAACATCGGCATCCGCATCGAAGACGACGCCATCGTCACGGCCAGCGGCTGTGAGCTGATCACCCGGGGTGTGCCGGTGAAGGCCGACGAGATTGAAGCGCTGATGCGTGCCTGAGGCGTGGGCCGCGCGCCGGGGAGCAACAGCTCCCCGGTTCGGTCGGCTCAGCCTTTCCTTGAGCCCGTGCCTGGGCCTTTACTTGGGTGTATCGCCCAGAGCCAGACCTTCGCGCCGCGGGTCGGCGCCGCCGACATAGTAGGCCGCACCCTGGTTGGTGGCTGGCATGCGGATGATGGTGGAGACCCCGCTGGACTGGGCTGCAAACGAAACCGTGTGGCCCAGGGCACGCAGCCCGTTCAGCAGGGAGTCGTTCAATCCGTTGTTGCTCACATCAATGGCAGGGTGCTCGCCGCCCACCCCGGTGGTCGCGCTGTTGGCAGCCCCGAAGTTGACCATCGAGGTGGCCTGCTGGGCGTCCAGCTTCCAGTCCACCGCGCTCACGACGGTCTTGACCACGAACTGGATGATGGTCGCACCGCCCGGAGAGCCGGTCGCCATCAGGAAGTCACCCCGCGAGCCGTCGGCGGCCCGGTTGAACACGATGGTGGGCGCCATGGAGCTGCGCGGGCGCTTCAGCGGGCCGATGCTGTTGGCGATCGGGCCCGACGCGTCCGACGGGTCGAACGAGAAGTCGGTGAGCTGGTTGTTCAGCAAGAAGCCCCGGGTGAAGTGGAAGGAGCCCATGCCGCTTTCGATGGTGGAGGTCATGACGACCACGTTTCCGGCCTTGTCGACGATGGACATGTGGGTGGTGCCATTGCCTTCTGCAGCGCTGACGCCTGCCGGCTTGGCCGCCGGGAAGGCGCCGGCTGCCGCCGTGCCCATGCTTTTGGTGGTGGAGATCAGCGCCGCGCGGGCCTTGAGGTAGTCCTTGGCCACCATGGAATCCACGCCCGAACCCGGCAGCGGCACAAAGTCGGTGTCGGCCACGTACTTGTTGCGGTCGGCATAGGCCCGGCGCTGCGCCTCGCTGACCAGGTGCACGCCTTGGACCGACGGCTTGCCGCCTTCCCCATTCACCGCTGTGGGCGGCAGGGCGGCCAGGTCAAAGTTCTCGAGAATGCCCAGGCTCTGGGCCACGGCGATGCCGCCCGATGACGGCGGGCCCATCCCGCAAACCCAGGTGTTGCGGTAGGTGGTGCACACCGGCGTGCGACGGACGGCTTTGTAGTTGGCCAGATCGCCCATTTCCGTCAGGCCGGCGGTGATGGTGACCGTGCTGGTCGCGCCGCCGCTGGTGACCTTGATCTTGTCCACGATCGACTGGGCAATGGGGCCGGTATAGAAAGCGTTGGCTCCGCCTGCGGCAATCTGGCCGAGGGTGTCGGCATAGGCCGGGTTCTTGATCACCGTGCCCAGCGCCTTGGCGCTGAAGTCAGCATTCAGGAAGTAGGCCGTCGCATCGGCGTCGCGCATCAGGTCCGTACGGGCACCCGAAATGGCGGCCGCCATCCGGCCACTGATCGGGAATCCGTCGCTGGCCAGCTTGATGGCCGGCGGGAACAGTTCGGCCCAACGCATCTTGCCGTGGTCCTGGTGGGCCAGTTCGAGCATGCGCACCGCACCCGGGGTGCCGATGGAGCGGCCACTGGCCTTGGTGCTCAGGAATGAAGACCCGAGATTGGGCAGGGGGTTTGTCTTGTTGGTGGCACTGATGTAACGCAGGTAGTCTTCGGTGGCAGCTGCCGGGGCCGTCTCGCGCCCGTCATAGCTCTGCACCGTGTTGCTCGCGGCGTTGTAGTGCAGCATGAACGCACCACCCCCCAGGCCGGAGGATTGAGGCTCCACCAGACCCAGCACCATCTGTACGGCGACGGCGGCGTCCACGGCGGATCCACCGGCCTTCAATACTTCGCAACCCGCCTGCGTGGCCAGCGGGTTGGCGGTAACCGCCATGTAGCTCAAGCCGGTGACCGGCTTCTTGCCCGTCCTGTAGCCGGACTGGGGTTCTGGAATGGCCGGGTCCCCTGGCAAGCCGGAGCCCACCACGACCGATCCGCTGCTGGTGGCCTGCAGGCAGGCGGCCAGTTCGGTGTCGCCGCCGCTGCAGCCCCACAGGAGGCCGGTGGCGATCGCGACGGGTAGCAGCCAGCGCCCTCGGCGCCATTTGTCAAAGGTTCGGGGAGCTTGGGTGCTCATGGTGTTCTCCTGGTTTTTTGAAGCACGCTGTGCAGCGCGCAGTCATTAGGTGCGGGGCTGGGCGCGGTGTCTGTCACCTACAGGACGCCGGGCAACAAGGCGCCGGTTTGTATAGTGCCCAGACATTGTTGTTCTCAGGACCTTGCCATGCCGATCCCACACGGCAACACGCTGCGGCTGCTCAGCGTTCAGATCGGAGCCGCCCGACCCTTGCAGACCGGCAGCCGGCGCATCCTGTCGGCCATTGGCAAACGCGCCGTGGCCGGCCCGGTGTCGGTTCAACCGATGGGCCTGGCTGGCGACGAGCAGGCCGACCTCAGTGTGCATGGCGGGCTGGACAAGGCGGTCTATGCCTACCCGCAAGAGCATTACGCCTTCTGGCAGGCGCAACGGCGCGAGCAGGGTCTCGCCGGCCTGGGAGAGTTCGCCGCCCAGAACGAGCAGCTGCGGGTCGAACAGGTTGCAGAGGCTCGCGGCAGCGGTGCCGATGTGGCGGCCGGCGTCGGCGATCACTCGCCTGGCGCT
>CAYJEC010000541.1:0-2854 GCA_964369025.1 uncultured Ideonella sp.
AACTGCAGGAGCTCAAGGGCACGGTCAACCCGCTCGATGAGCTGGGCAAGCGCATCGCCCGCAAGTTCCGGCTGATCTGCTTCGACGAGTTCCACGTGGCCGACGTGACCGACGCGATGATCCTGCACCGGCTGCTGGACGCGATGTACGCCAACCGCGTCTCGATCATCACCACGTCGAACTTCCACCCCGACGGGCTGTACCCCAACGGCCTGCACCGCGACCGCATCCTGCCGGCCATCGAACTGCTGAAGAGCAAGCTCGAGGTGATCAACGTCGATGCCGGCACGGACTACCGCCGCCGCACGATGGAGCACGTTCAGCTTTACCACACGCCCCTGGGAGTGGTGGCCGACGCGGCGATGGCACAGGCTTTCGGCAATCTGGCCGAGGCCCGCGATGAAACCCCACTGTTGCACATCGAGCACCGCGAGTTGCGTGCAAGGCGCCGGGCAGGTGGCGTGGTCTGGTTTGACTTTTCTGCGCTGTGCGGTGGGCCGCGCTCCCAGAACGACTACCTGGAGCTGGCAACTCAGTTTCACACGGTGTTGCTGTCTGATGTGCCGCAGATGCCGCCTCGGCTGGCGTCGGAGGCGCGCCGCTTCACCTGGTTGGTGGACGTGTTGTACGACAGGCGGGTCAAGCTCATCATGTCGGCCGCCGTGCCGCCTGAACAGCTGTATACCGAAGGCCCCATGGCGCACGAGTTCCCACGCACGGTGTCGCGCCTGGTCGAGATGCAGTCGGCCGAGTTTCTTGCGGTGGAGCGCCGCGAGGTCGACACGCGGCTCACCTGAGCGCTACTTCAGCGACTCGATGCGGATCAGCGCCAGGGAAAGGTTGTCGCCGGTACCGCGGGCTCGCTGCCGCGCCTTGCTGATCAGCATTTCGCTGGCCTCACGCGGGCTGAGAGCGTTGACGATGGCGCCGAGCTCCTTGTTGCTGAGGTAGTGCCACAGGCCGTCCGAGCAGGCCAGCAGCGAATCGCCCACGTCGAGCCGCTCGATCTCGGTCACCTCCACCGGCGGATCGGCCTGGGTGCCCAGGCAGCCGGTGAGCAGGTTCGATTGCGGGTGGGTGTTGGCCTGAGCCTCGGTGATCTTGCCTTCGTCGATCAGGCGTTGCACATAAGAGTGGTCGATCGTCCTGCGTACCAGTTCGGCACCCCGGAAGTGGTAGACACGGGAGTCGCCCGCATGCACCGTCCAGGCACTGAGGTTGGGGAGGATCAGGAACGCTGCCAGGGTGCTGTGGGGTTCTTCGTCGGCCGTGATCGCCGTCAGCTTGATCATCAAGTGTGACTCGACCACCAACTGCCTCAACATCTTGTCGGGGTCGTCGGAGCTGGGGCTGTAGCGGTCGAAGATCTGGCGCGCCGTCATCACCACCTGATCGGCCGCGGTTCGACCGCCACTCTTGCCGCCCATCCCGTCGGCCACCAACGCCAGCGCGCAGCCCGCAACCCGGCTGTGCGGCAGGATCTCCACCTGGTCTTGCTGGTAGGCGCGGTCTCCGCGGTGCAGGCCGGTGGTGGCGGAGAGACGAAAGCCTTGTGACGAGGTGCTCATGACCGGCAATATAAACTGCTCTCGCTGTGAACGACGCTGTGACCGCCCCTGACAACCTGCATTCACCGCCAAGGCGGCTGATAGAACTCCGCATGCAGCATGCTGATCTGGACTGCCTGATCGACCAGGTTGGCGAGCAAGGCACCGGGGACGAGTTGACGCTGCGTCGCCTGAAGAAGCGCCGCCTGCTGTTGCGCGACCAGATCGTCGCGCTGGAGGCGCAGCTCGATCCGCCTGAGCCCGCCTGACATGGAGCCTGGCTACGCGCCCGACGGGCTGCGGCTCGCCGTGGCGCGCGCTTTCGAGCCGGATGGGCCGCTGGGCCGGGCGGATACCGGCTATGTACCCCGTGAGGTTCAACTGCGCATGGCAGACGCGGTGGCCACGGCCATCGAGCAGCGTGAGGCACTGGTGGCCGAGGCCGGGACAGGCGTCGGCAAGACATTCGCCTACCTGGTGCCGGTGCTGTTGGCCGGAAAGCGAGCGCTGGTCAGCACCGCCACCAAAAGCCTGCAGGACCAGCTCTTCTTCCGCGACCTGCCGCGCCTGCGCGATGCATTGAAGCTGCCTGCCACGGTGGCCCTGCTCAAGGGGCGTGGCAGCTACCTGTGTCGGCACCGGTTGGGGCAGGCCCGAGAGGGTGCAACCCTGCCGGACCGCTTCGCCGTCCGTGCGCTGGCCCGCATCGAGACCTGGGCCCAGGCCACCAACACCGGCGACATTGGCGAACTGGAGGGCCTGGACGAGCGCTCGGAGGTCATCCCGCTGGTCACCTCGACGAGAGAAAACTGCCTGGGCGGCGAATGCCCGGAGTTCCATGCCTGCCATGTGATGCGGGCACGGCGAGAGGCGATGGCTGCGGACATCGTCGTCGTCAACCACCACCTGTTCTTTGCTGACCTGGCGCTGCGCGACATTGGTGTGGCCGAGTTGCTGCCCACCGTCGACGTGGCTGTCTTCGACGAGGCGCACCAGATGGTCGAGGCAGGCGTGCAGTTCCTCGGCCAGTCGCTGTCCACCGGCCAGGTGATCGACTTCTCGCGCGACCTGCTGGCAGCCGGCCTGCAGCACGCGCGCGGCCTGGCTCCCTGGGCAGAGCTGGCAGGCGCCTGCGAGAAGAGTGCCCGCGACCTGCGGCTGGCGGTGGCCGGTGATTGGCGCGATGTGCGTGGCCTCGTCAAGCGTCGCTGGGACGAGGCCAGCCGGGGGAGTGAACTGGATGTGACCCTGAAGGCCCTTTCAGTTGCGCTGCATGCGGCAGGGCAGGCTGCCGGCGCCGTGTCCGA
>CAYJEC010000542.1:0-2843 GCA_964369025.1 uncultured Ideonella sp.
TGCTGCGGTTCTTCACGGGCGCATCCAGGGCGGGGGTTCTCCTCGAGCGCTGTCGGGTGAGGTGGGGGGTGGGTTGGCGGTCGATTATGTCAGAAGCTGGATATTCGTACAGTGGATTTTGCGGGCCTTGCCCGGCGTCAAGGCTTGGCAAGGCGTGGCCTCCTAAAATAGCGGCGCGGACGGTCGTCAGAACCGTCCCGAGGAGACAAGTTGCATGCGCATCCTGATTGCGGAAGATGACCAGGTCCTGGCAGATGGCCTGCTGCGCTCACTGCGTGGCGCGGGCTATGCGGTGGACCAGGTCGGCAGCGGCAGCGAGGCCGACGCCGCGTTGGCCTCGCACGAGTTCGATCTCGTCATTCTTGACCTGGGGCTGCCCAAGCTTCACGGGCTGGAGGTGCTGCGCAAGCTTCGAGCACGCGGCTCGTCGATGCCGGTGCTGATCCTCACCGCGGCCGACTCTGTCGAGCAGCGTGTCAAGGGGCTCGATCTCGGGGCCGACGACTACATGGCCAAGCCCTTCTCGCTGCAGGAGCTCGAGGCCCGCGTGCGTGCATTGACCCGGCGTGGCTTGGGGACAGCGTCCAGCCTGATCAAGCACGGCCCGCTGACCTTCGACGCCACCGGCCGAGTGGCCTACATCAACGAGCAGATGATCGAGCTCTCGGCGCGCGAGATCAGCCTGTTGGAGGTGCTGCTGCAGCGTGCCGGCCGCCTGGTCAGCAAGGACCAGCTCGTCGCCCGGCTGTGCGAATGGGGCGAAGAGGTCAGCAACAACGCGATCGAGGTCTACATCCACCGCCTGCGCAGGAAGATCGAGCAAGGCCCGATCCGCATCGCGACCGTGCGCGGCCTGGGCTACTGCCTGGAAAAGATCCAGAGCTGAGCTGCCGCCTCCCGGCTATCCTGCGGCGGTGAGCAAGGCCCCCACCCGCGAGCAACGCTCGCTGTTCGGCGAGATCCTGGATTGGATGCTCGTGCCGCTGCTGTTGCTGTGGCCGATGAGCGCGGCGCTGACCTGGTTGGTGGCGCAGAACATCGCTGCCCGGCCCTACGACCGTGATCTGGCGCAGCTGACGCGCATGATCGCCCGCCAGATGGCCACACCTGAGGCCGGCAACTCGCACCAAGGCCGCCTGCGGCTGCCCGAGCCGGCCGCCGCCCTCCTGCGCAGCGACGACGTCGACCGTGTCTATTTCCAGGTCCGCGGCGAGCAGGGTGAGCTGCTGGCGGGCGATGCCGAGTTGCCGGTCCCGGATGCCGACCCCGGCACGCAGGGCCTCGATGGCGAAGTCCAGTTCCGCGATGAGACCATCCTGAACGAAACGGTGCGGGTTGCCAGCCTGCGCCTCCAGCCGGGCGAGGCCGACGCGCCCCGTGTGGTCCTGGTGCAGGTCGCCGAAACCATGGAGAAGCGCAGCCGCCTGACCACCGAGATCATCAAGGGCGTGCTGCTGCCACAGTACGTGATCTTGCCAGTGGCGGTGCTGTTGGTCTGGTTCGCATTGGCCCGCGGCATCGCGCCGCTGAACCAGCTGCAGCAGCGCATTCAACGACGCGAGAGCCAGGATTTGTCGCCGATCGACGAGCATGATGTGCCCGAGGAGGTGGCGCCATTGGTGCGCGCCATCAATGAGGTGCTGAGCCGGCTCGACGAGTCGCTGTCGAGTCAGAAGCATTTCCTGGCCGACGCGGCCCACCAGCTGAAGACCCCCCTGGCCGGTCTGCGCACCCAGGCCGAATTGGCCCAGCGCGAGATCGACGCGGGTGGCGACCCGCACTCGGTGAAGCGCTCGCTCCAGCAGATCGCGCGTTCCAGCCAGCGTGCCGCGCACATGGTGAACCAGTTGCTGGCCATGGCGCGAGCCGAGGACAAGGAGCAGGCGCGGAGGCCGCAGGAGTTCAACCTCGTGCGCCTGGCCACCGACACGGTGCAGGACTTTGTGCCCCGTGCGCTCGACAAGCACATCGATCTCGGTTACGAGGGGCCGGAGAACCGCGACACCGTGGCGCGCCTTCACGGCCAGCCGCTCCTGGTGCGCGAGATGATCCGCAACCTCGTGGACAACGCGCTGCAGTACACCCCGGAAGGTGGCACGGTGACAGTGCGGGTGACGCCCGATCCGTTCGGGCAGGTGCTGGTGCTCCAGGTGGAGGACAACGGCCCCGGCATCCCGGAGGCCGAGCGCGAGCTGGTCTTCCAGCCCTTCTACCGTGCGCTCGGCACCAACGTCGACGGCAGCGGGCTGGGGCTGGCCATCGTCAAGGAGGTCGTCGACCAGCACGGCGCGGAGATCACGGTCGACGCCGCCCGCAAGACCACCGGGGGTAGCAGCTCCGACCGGCCGGGCACCGTGTTCACCGTGCGTTTCCTGGTGGCGCAGGTGCAGGCTGCAAGCTAGCTTTGCATCAGCCGCCGGCTCTTGGCGATCGACATCAGGATGCCCAGAGCCAGCCCCAAGGTGACCATTGCCGTTCCGCCGTAGCTGACGAAGGGCAGCGGGATGCCCACCACCGGCAGGATGCCGCTGACCATGCCCATGTTCACCAGAGCGTAGGTGAAGAAACTCAGGGTGATGGCGCCAGCCAGCAGCCGGGTGAAGACGGTGGGCGCCTCGGCGGCGATCATCAGGCCGCGCAGGATCAGGAAGGTGAACGACAACACCAGCCCGAGTGTGCCGATCAGGCCGAACTCCTCGGCGAACGCGGCGAAGATGAAATCGGTGGTCCGCTCGGGGATGAACTCCAGATGGGTCTGGGTGCCGTTCATGAAGCCCTTGCCGGTGAGGCCGCCGGAGCCGATGGCGATCATGCCCTGGATGATGTGGAAGCCCTTGCCCAGC